>CAYTGK010000092.1:0-4464 GCA_964437305.1 uncultured Muribaculaceae bacterium | reverse complement strand
AATATACATTAACAGAAAAAATTGCACCAGAAGGATATGTATTAAGCACAGAAACTATAAACTTTACAGTTCGTGATGATGGAACAGTTACAAGTGTTGTTATGTATAACACTCCATATGTAGAAGTACCTAAAACGGATTTAAGTGTAAGTTCATGGGTAACAATTATTGCTGGAATTTTAATTACCTTAGGTACAGGAATGGTTGTATATTATGTTAAATATACAAAATAAGCGAAATAGTATAATTTTCTTAGGAGTAACTTTTATAGTAATAGGAATCTTTATGTTGACAAATAACTATTTTAATGAAAAAATAGATAATGCTTATGCTTATATGAATGGCTTATTACTAGAAGAAGAAACATATGAAATTTTAGAAGAAGTAGACAACTTAGAGGATGCTGCTTCTTCTTTTCCTGAAGAGGAAGAGGAAGAACAAAAGGTTGAAGAAAAGGAATATGTAGACCCATATTTAAGTTATTATATAGGAAATTTAGAGATACCAAAAATAAATTTAAATCGAGGATTTCTTTCAATTGATTCTAAATATAATCATGTTGATCGGAATATTCAAATTATTAAAGGTTCAACTTATCCTAATGTTAATAAAGGCAACTTTATTTTAGCAGCTCATTCTGGAAATAGTTATTTATCTTATTTTCATAATCTATATAAGTTATCAAAAGGGGATATGGCTTATATTAATTATCAGGGGAAAAGATATTCCTATAAGATAGTTAATATTTACGAACAACCCAAAACTGGGAAAATTGCTATTTATCGTGATATTAATAAAACTTGTTTAACACTTGTAACTTGTACACGAGATAAAAAGGACAAACAAACAGTTTATATATTAGAGCTTCAAGATATAAGAGATATCTAAAAAATAAAAGGGGGGGGAAAATAATGATACAAGCGAGTCTATTAGACCAAATAAAGACATTTTTCAATATTCTAGTTAATACTAAAACACTTTGGCTTATTGTGATTATGGTTTTAGGATTGGTATTATTATTAACATTAGCATCAAAATTTCATAATAAAAAAATAACGAAAGTATTATATGCAATTGTTTATTTAGGAATTTTTGGTACCTTGATTTACTTTTTTCACGAAGAAATATTTGAATTATTTGATTACTTAATTGATAATATCTTCTTGTTCTTATTCTTTCCTAATTTAGCAGTATATATCTTAGTTTTAGTAGTAGTTAATGTAATAATAATCAAATCAACATTTTCTGAAAAAGATAATAAAATAATCAAAGTATTTAATATTATAGCATTTATTGTTTTTGATATTATTTTCTACTTAATAATTGATAATGTCATTAAGAATGATGTAAATGTTTATGAACAATTAAGTATTTATACTAATAATGATTTATTGATATTAATTGAATTAAGTATGAAATTATTTGTAGTTTGGTTATTAGTATTAATAATAATTAAAATAACGAGAAGTTTAATAAATGGTATTTCTTTATCTAAAGCTACTAATAATTTAGTTGTAACTGAGAATAACGATGACTTAAAATTTCAAAATTTAGAAGTTATGGAAATTAATCCTGTTCAAGAAATTCCAAAAATAATACCAGAATATCATAATGAAATGAATGATTATGTAGATATCATGCCAATTAAAAAACAAATGCAAAAATTAACTGATGATTTTAAAATTCAAGAAGTAATGACTCCTAAGATTGAACAATTAGAAGATGATGATGTTGAGCTAAAAGAGACTCCATTAACTGAGATAGTTGCAGAATCTAATCCATTTGATAATATTATAATTAAGGATACTCATGATACTCTTGTTATTGCTAATCAAGAAAAAATTGAACCTAAAATATTACTTAGTTCTTATGATTCAATTTTTAAAGATGAAAATAGGGAATTAGAAACTAGTATAGACAATAATATGAAAGTAGTTTTTGATGATAATAATTATTTAAAAAATATTTTAAGTGATATTGAAGATTTAAGAAATAATGTTCGAGATGAAACAAAAATTAAAAAAATTTATGATGAAGTTAAAATTCGTGAAAATGAATTAACTTTAAATGATTATAATTTTTTAATAAATGAACTTATAACTATAAAAAAATAAAAAGCAATCGAGGTTGCTTTTTTATTATATTTACTGTATAATATAAAACATTCGTAAGGGGGAATATTTATGAATATTATAAGTATATTATTGACTTTATGCTTAGCATTACTATTATATTTTATCATGATTTATTTAAGGAAAAAAGGAACAAATCTATCTGATATAATTATTTTACCTAATATTTATATAATTATAATTGCAGCACTTATACCGAGTTTAAAAAATTACACTTTACTTCTTGTAATAATTTATTTAATATTTGATATCTTAAATGTTACTTTGATTAATAAAAAAGATTTACTTGCAAATGAAAAAGGATATTATAAAACTCTAATTTTAACTTTGATTATAGCTCATATCATTTATTATACTTTTTTAATAAAAGTTGAAAATGCTTTCATAGATATGGAAATATTTAAAAACTTTATTTGGTTATTAATTATTCTTTATGGAATTAAAAAATTAAATTTAATGTCAATTACTTTTAAAAAAGAAGAAAAAGAAACTTATGATGATAGGTTTCAAGAATATGTTGTTGTTAATTATGCAAAATTCAAAAATAGATATGCTTATTTGATTAAAAGTAAAGACAGTATGATTGAAGACTTGATGTATAGTTTCTTAATATATGAAAATTTTAATCATGGATATCTATATAATGTTTTTAAAAATGTGAAAAATAAAATAATTAGAAAAAATAGTCAATATGGAATTTTAAATATTACAAGTGATCACTTTATCACAAATGAAGAAAGTATAGTTATATTAAAAGAACGATTGGAAACTAAATTAAAAAGAATTAAAAAATCTAAAGATAAGAATGAAGATTTAAAAAAATTAATTAGTGAAAAATATAAAGAAAGTAAAGATTATCGAGAAGTTAAGAAAATTTATGATATAATTTTTGAATTTAAAAAAGAAAATTAAAGTTAGATAAATATTTTAAAATAGAAAGTACAATGTTTGATTATTATATTTATGTTTTATATTATAAATAAAGATAATAAGTCTCCATTTATAAGTATAGATTGATGGAGGCTTTTTAATTTAATTTTGAAATAGAGGTTTTAATTTTTGAAAAAGTATTGTATAATAAGTTTTTGAAGGAGAGTTATATGAAAATTTTATCAGTAAATGCTGGGTCATCATCATTAAAGTTTCAAATGTATGAGATGCCAGATGAAGAAGTATTAATAAGTGGAGTATTTGAAAGAATTGGGATGGAAGGAAGTTGTTATACCATTAAATTAAATGGTGAAAAATATGAAAAAAAAGCTGAATTAAAAGATCATAAAAGAGCTTTTGAATTATTAGTTCAGGAATTAATGAATAATAAGATAGTTGATAGTCTTGATGATATTTCTGGAATAGGACATCGAATTGTGCAAGGGGGGTCTTATTTTGATAAATCAGTTATTGCTAGTGAAGATGTAATTGCTAAAATTGCTGAGTTATCAACGTTAGCTCCTTTACATAATCCAGCTGCTATTACAGGAATTAGAGCTGCTCAAGCTGTTGTTCCAGGGGCTATTCAAACAGTTGTATTTGATACAGCATTTCATCAAACTATACCAGAAGAAAACTATCTTTATGCTTTACCTTATGAATGGTGTGATGAATATAAGATAAGAAGATATGGAGCTCATGGGACAAGTCATAAGTATATTACGTTGAAGATGAATGAAATATTAGATAGAGAGGATACAAAGTTAATTACTTGTCATATTGGAAATGGTGCAAGTATTAGTGCTGTTTTAAATGGTAAATGTCTTGATACTTCAATGGGGTTAACTCCTAATGCTGGGCTTATTATGGGTACTCGTTGTGGGGATATTGATGCAACAATAGTTCCATATATGATGGATCAATTAAAATTATCTCCAAAAGAAATGGATAATATTTTAAATAAACAAAGTGGATTACTTGGAATTAGTGGTGTTAGTAGTGATTCTCGGGATATTGAAGCTGGAATTAAAGAGGGAAATAAACGTTGTGAGCTAGCTCAAAAGATGTATGTTAGAAGAATTATTGATTATATAGCTAAATACTATTTTGAACTAGGAGGATGTGATGCAATAGTATTTACAGCTGGAGTTGGGGAAAATAGTGTTTCCATTCGGCGACAAGTAGTTGAAGGTTTAAGAGTTATTGGTGTTAAATTAGATGAAGAAAAGAATGAAATTCGTGGAAAAGTTCAAAAGATTTCTGCTAATGACTCTAGTATAAAAGTTTATGTAATTCCAACCGATGAAGAATTAATGATTGCAAGAGATACTTTAGAATTAATAAATAGTTAGGATGATTATATGTTTAGTGATATTTATAAATTAATTAAAGAGTTTGATAA
>CAYTGK010000091.1:0-4475 GCA_964437305.1 uncultured Muribaculaceae bacterium | reverse complement strand
TATAATTTGAAAAAATAACAAATTATTTTCTTAGCTTTTCTTTAATTCGACAAATTTCTATTTAAAAGTTTTATAGAATTAATATGGTGATTTAAATGAGAAGATTTTATATTTTTAATGTACGTGAGGAATTAATGAGTTTATATCGTGAAAATCCTGATAATTTATATAAAATATTAGATAGTTTATATAAGATGAGTTCAGATGATTTAACATATGGTTATAATTTATTCAAACAAATATGTGTTGGAATAGATACTTTAGCTATTAATAACAAATTATATTTAAAGTTGCATGATGATTTAGTATATACAAAAATTGATAATGAACATATTATTAATAATTTATATAAAGATGAAGTTAGTGTTTTAAAAATAAAAAAAAGTCATATTATATTAGACTGTAATAGTTCTTATTCTAGTTTCTTTAGTTTATTAAATGAATTTTCATCTAATTTTTTTGTTTGTGATTTTGGAAGTGGTGATTATTTCTTTCTTTCAGATATTGAATTAGTTATTGATTGATTATGTAAGTGAGAAAAATGTCTAAAGTATCTTATTAATTTAAAAATTATTTCTTCAAAAGGTTTGAAGGTAACAATAAGTTTAGAAGATTCTAGGCTTTTTATTATGGAAAAAAGTTCTATCTTTGTAAAATAGGCATATTCTTTAATGAGTAAAGAAAGGGAAGTGTCTATGGACAAAAAAGAAATTATTAAAAACATTGCTTTAAGAAGTGGAGGGGATATATATCTTGGAGTTGTTGGGGGAGTTCGAACAGGAAAAAGTACTTTCATAAAAAAAATGGTTGAAACTTTAATTGTTCCTAATATTGAAGATGAATATGAAAAGAAAAGATGTTTAGATGAAGTACCTCAAAGTGCAGCTGGTAAAACAGTTATGACAACTGAGCCTAAGTTTGTTCCAAATAATGCTATTGATATTAATATTGATGATTTTTCTTGTAAAATAAGACTTATTGATTGTGTTGGTTATATTATAAACAATGCTAAAGGAATTGAAGATGAAAATGGACCAAGAATGGTGAAAACACCTTGGTATGATGAGATGATTCCATTTAAAGAGGCAGCTGAGATTGGAACAGAGAAGGTTATTAAAGAGCATTCAACGATTGGAATAGTTGTAACTACTGATGGGTCAATTGGTGAATTTGAAAGAAATGATTATATTGATGCTGAAGATCGGGTGATTACAGAATTAAAAGAATTACATAAACCATTTATTGTCATTTTAAATTCTACACATCCAATGTTACCTGATACTGTTAAGCTTTCAGAAAATTTAAAAGAAAAATATAATGTTCCTGTTATACCAATTTCAATTGAAACTATGACTGAACATGATATGTATGATATTTTAAGAGAAGCTTTATATGAATTTCCAATTATTGAAGTTAAGGTTAAACTTCCAGATTGGATAGCTATTTTAAATCATAATCATCCTGTTAAGAAAATTTATATTGAAAAGATTAAAGAAAGTGTTGTTGAGATTGATAAACTAAAAGATGTTGAAAATATAACGAAACATTTTACAGAAATACCAGAAATAGAAAAAGCTTATTTATCTAATGTTGATCCAGCAACTGGTGAAGTTATAGTAACTCTTGAAGCTCCTGATGATTTATATAATAAAGTGTTACATGAAATAATTAATATAGATATTAGTAATAAAAAAGAATTATTAAAATTATTTCAAGAATATAGCATAGCTAAAGAAGAATATGATCAAATTAAATATGCTCTAAAGATGGTGAAACAAACTGGATATGGAGTTGCTACTCCAACTTTGAAAGATATGAAATTAACAACTCCAGAGATAACCAAACAAGGAACGAGATTTGGAGTCAAATTACAAGCAACAGCACCATCAATTCATATGATTAGAGTTGATGTAAATTCAACTTTTGAGCCGATTATTGGATCAGAAATTCAAAGTAGAGAATTAATTAATCATTTAATGAAAGATTATGAAACTGATCCTGATAATATATGGAAAAGTGAAATTTTTGGCAGAAGTCTTGATGTAATTGTCCAAGAAGGTATTCAATCTAAAATAAATTTAATGCCTGAAAATATTCGTTTTAAACTTCAACAAACCTTAACTAAAATAGTTAATAGAGGAAGTGGCAATTTAATAGCTATTGTTTTATAACTAGATACTATCTAGTTTTTTTAAGTATTACTTTAAATCAATTTTTTCTTTTTTTCCTATTAAAACATCAATTGAAGTATGAAAACGTTTAGCAAGTTCATAAATAAATGCAGTTAAAATTAAAGTTTTCCCTGTTTCATAAGCATGAATAGTTGATGGAGATGTATTTAAAATATTAGCAAGTTCTCTTAAAGTTAGATGATACTTTTCTCTTAAAGAATGAAGATTTTTGCCAATTAATTTTTTATTTAATTTAAAATCATTGCTAAAATTATCTTTATTATTAGTTAAATCAAGTAAATAATCTATTCCAACATGATAAAAATTAGCTAGTGTATTTAAATGTTTTAAAGGAATGATTTTATTACCAGTTTCCCAAGATGAATAAGTTTGCTGGCTAACTCCAATAATTTTAGCTATATCTTTTTGATATAGATCTAAAGAATCTCTCAAATCAGCTAATCGTTTTAAGTTCATATTTACTACCACCATATAAATTTTCTCATTATTCCAAAATTTTCCATTTTCATACGTACAAATACGAACGAAGTGTGATATAATTTATATGAATGGAATAATTTTAAGAAAATTATATGGTGATTATTATAATATAAGTAGTTATATGTAATAAAAAAAATCAATTTTGATTAATTGATTTTTCCTAAAATCCAGTCGATTGAAACATGATAATTTTTAGCAATTTGATAGACAAAATCAGTTTTAATTAAAACTTTAGCATTTTCATAAGCACTTAAAGTTGAATGAGTTGTATTAAGTTCTGATGCTAATAGTTCTTGTGTTAAATGATTTTTCTTTCTAATTTCTTTTAGCCTTTCAGCTATAACTTTTAAGTCTAAAGATTTTGTAAGAGGAATATATTCTTTAGAATTATTTAAACCTAGCAGATAATCAAAACTAACATGAAAATAATTTGAGTACTTGTTTAATTTTTCTAAAGGAATAGTTTCTCGTCCTGTTTCCCAATCGGAAATGGAAGTTCTGCTTCCAAGATTAAAAATATCAGCCAGTTTTTTTTGCGTTAAATCAGCTCCTTCACGTAAGGAGTACAATCTATCATTATTCATTATATTTATCACCACTTTAATTTTCCCATTTAATAAAAAAATGTTGATTAAATGCCAATAAATACGACAAAAAATCAAAAAATAAGAAAGGATAAAGACATATGAAAAAAGAAATAAATAATTATCAAGAATTAGAAAAATTGAATTTTCAAGTATTGGAGTTAGAAATAAGAATTTTAAAAAATGAGGTTAGAAATTTAGAAAAACATCACCCTTTTTGGTTTCAATGGAAAAAAAACAAACTATATCGAGAGGAAATAAGTAAATTTAAAGAAGAAATAATGGATATTTCTTTACAAGAAAAAGCATTACGAAATGAATTTATGAAGGAGTAATTTTCTTTAAATTTTTAATTATAATTAAATGTAATAAAATAGGCTAAGTAGAATATAATAAAGTAGTTAAAACTAATATCAAGACATAGAAGTTACTATTCATAGTTAAATTTTTCTTATTTTAACTTTTTGATATGTCTTTGATACCAAAATTTATATATTTTTACTTGCCATTTTTCTTAATTTTTATCTTGACATTTATCAACATTGTAATAGTAAATAATTGACTGTAATATTAAATTTTAATTATTTCTATACTATATAGTTTAATAAATTGTTATAAAATAAGAATTTTCTGTTGATAGTAACACGTAGAAAGCATTTTTTTTAGAAAAAGTAAAAAAAATATTGACAATCGAAGATACATAATATAAAATATTAAATGTTGTTGTGGGTTATGTCTGGCTAGCTCAGTTGGTAGAGCAACTGACTCTTAATCAGTGGGTCTAGGGTTCGAATCCCTAGCTGGACACCATTAAAGGTATTTCAGCTAGATTGTAAATGGGCTTGTAGCTCAGCTGGTTAGAGCGCACGCCTG
This sequence comes from uncultured Muribaculaceae bacterium, assembly GCA_964437305.1. Classification (GTDB taxonomy): domain Bacteria; phylum Bacillota_I; class Bacilli_A; order RF39; family UBA660; genus RUG591. The sequence continues at coordinate 346 of CAYTGK010000091.1, read as the reverse complement.
ATAAGCGTGAGGTCGATGGTTCAAGTCCATTCAGGCCCACCATTTATGAATTTTTGCCTCAATAGCTCAGTTGGTTAGAGCACTTGACTGTTAATCAAGGGGTCCTAGGTTCAAGTCCCAGTTGAGGCGCCATTTTTTTTGGCCAGTTGGTGAAGTGGCTTAACACACCACCCTTTCACGGTGGCATTCACGGGTCCGAATCCCGTACTGGTCACCAGTTAGTTGTTTAACTCTTGTCAGCAAGGGTTTTATTTTGCCTAAATATTTTGATAGTTTTCAAAGATATAAATAAGAAACTTTTAAATTTACTTGACAATACCACTTACTTATTCTAAAATATTAATAG
>CAYTGK010000090.1:0-4483 GCA_964437305.1 uncultured Muribaculaceae bacterium | reverse complement strand
CATATTTAGTCTTTCTAATCTTCTAAGTCTACATTATGATAGATACAAGTAACATCTTCTATTTCTTCTAATAAGTGAAGTAATCTTTGAAATAATTCTAAATCTTCACCTTCTAATACTACTTTATCTTTTGCATACATACCTGTTTCATCATATTCATAAGAAACATTAGGAATTATACTTTCAATAACATCTTTTAGTTTATGTTGTTCTTTAGGATTCACTGATATAGTAAGCATATCTCCTTCGGTTTCAAAATCAATAACATTAATTTCATTCTCAATTAAAGCATTAAATATTTCTTCTTCTTTATCACATTTAAAACTAACTATAGATAAATTATCATAATTATAAGATACAGAATTGGTAACTCCTAAACTTTTATGTACTTTATTAAAAGCTGCTCTTACTTCTGCGACAGTTCGATTTACATTATCGGTCATTGTTTTAATAATTAGTGTCGAAGCCCCAGGTCCAAATCCTTCATAGATAATTGTTTGGTAATCTTCGCCCCCACTACCTTTAGCTTTATCAATAGCTCTAGTAATAACATCACTAGGAACTTGATCTTTTTTAGCTTTTTCTATTAATCTTCTAAGATCAAGATTACCATTAGGATCTGTCCCACCATTTTTAGCAACTTGATAAATTTCTTTAGCATAACTTGAATATACTTTAGCTTTAGCTGCACCAGTTTTAGCTTTACTAGCAGCTATATTGGGGAATCTTCCCATAAACGTCTCCTCCTTTTGTCGTCTTTTATTCTACCATAAAACCCGCAGTTTTCGTATAAAATTGTAGACGAAATGATCTTTTTGGTCTTTTTTTTGGATTTTTTTAATTATTGTTCTAGGATTATAAATTTGATAAAAATCAATTTTGGCATTTTTCATTACATATTCTAAAGATTTAATAACTACTTCGCGATTATCAGAAACATTAAAGAAATGCTTTACATGACGTAATTCTTTTTCGGATATCTTACGAATAAGCCATTTATAAAATAGATTAGATTTCTTGCGAAAACAATAATCATAACCATCTAATTTTTTTATAACTCTTAAAGTATCGTAATAACCCATTTTTATATTTTCTTCGATACTTTTTTGATCAAAATTGACTACCCAACCTAAACTTCTTCTCGGACTAATCCTTATAATTTCAATATCTTCTTTCGGTTTACGATTAATATTAATAAGAGGATTTAATTCTACCACATATATTTTTTTATACCCTTTTTCTATTAACATATTAATAGGAGTACTATCATAAAAACTACCATCTAAATAGTAATTACCATCAATCTTTTTTTCCCTTTTAAATATTGGTAAATAACAACTAGCTAAAATATAATCAAAAATCTTACCTGGTAACATCTCATCTTTAAAAATATAGAGAGGTTTTAATTTATTTAAACGAATAGTACATAAACCAAAATCAATTTTACTTTTTCTTATTTCTTCTTCGGTTAAATGATTTCTGAGAATTTTTTCTAACCCTTGAATATTTATTCCTTTAGAACGCATGATATGCAACATATTAGTAAAACGTAAATGATAATACTGTAAATCATGTTCTTTATTTTTTAATTTGGCAGCATATTTTTCATCGTATCCTAAAACTTTACCCATATCGACAGTTTTCCATAGTTCTACTAATTCTTTTTCTTTGTGAGCTACAACCATTGCTCCATTAAAAGATCCAATACTGGTGCCACACACAGCTTGAAAGTGAATTCTTTGTTTTTTAAAAGCTAAGCAAGCTCCGGCTTGGTAGGCACCTCTAGCTCCTCCTCCTTGTAAAGCCAGCCCAATCATTTTGACTTTCTTCTTTCTAAACTTTTTTTCAAAGGAATTGCTATTAGATGACGAATCTTACTTTTAGGAATATTACGAAAATATCTAGAGAAATAAGTATCGATAGAATCATTTTTATAATTTAACATCGTATCTAATTTTTGATCTTCTTTAAAATAATTGCCAGAATAACGATAGGGATTAGAAAACCGTTTCCAAAAAATAGTCCCTGAAAATCCATAAAAATCATAAAATTTAATTAAAAAATCTCTCATACTAATTCGACAACTTTTGCCACCACTAGCTATTTTTAGCTTACCTTGTAAAGAAGAAGCATTTTCAATAGCTTTTACTAATAAATAAGCAGCATCTCTTTCTGAAATAGTTTCAATATTTTCATTTATATCATACATAAATATTGAGAAATCACGTTTAAAATCACCTAGGACAAAGGGAAACCTGAAAATAACATAATTTTTTAATTTATCTTGAATTTGGTTTTCACATTTTAATTTAATTTCACTATAGTAATCATTAGCATTTATTTTGATATTATCTTTAGTTGTAATTTCTTTAGTACTTTTACTATATACTGTCGTTGTCGATGGATAGATTAAAAAACATTCGGGATGATAAAAAGAAATACTTTTAACAATAGTTTCTGTACTTAAGAAATCTGTTTCCATACCGATAGCGCGGCTTAAATTACATAATGGAGGACACATACCCGCCAAGTGAATAACATAATCATGTTCTTTAATTAAAGTATCTACTAAATTATTATCTTCTAAATTGCCATATAAAACATTTACTCTTTTATTATATTTTTTTAAACGTTTCATAGTTTCTTTACTTTTAATATCTAAAGCCGTAATTTCATATTTACCTTCACTTAATAAATATTTTAAAACCCAAGTACCAATAGAACCACCAGCACCCGTTACTAATACTTTTTTCATATATCACCTATAATAAGAAAAGAATAATAGAAAGAAGAACTCCTATTATAATTCCCACTTTCATTTCTTTAGTCTTGCTATTTTCTCTTACTTCTTGCCATAATTCACAAAAACAAATATATACTAACATTCCTAAGGTTAAGGATAAAAGACATCCCTCGACCATAACTCCTAATTCTATATGTAATAAATAAAGAATAAATGCCCCTAAAAAACTAGAAATAGGAAGTAAAAAATAAATACATTTTTTTAAAAAAGTTTTTTCATGAGTACTATTTATTGAAACCATAATTTCCGTTCCTAAAGGAATATTATGCAAACCGACAGTAATGGCCATAATAACACCAGATTTAAAATTATTTAAGGCGGTAACATAAATAGATATTCCTTCTAAAAGATTATGAATTAATAAAGAAACAGAGGTTAATAAACCAATATGAAATAAATGATCACTATGTTCTTTTAAATGATCATCCCCTTCTTGATGATGATGGGTATGTTCAGGAATAAAAAAATCTAATAGTTTTAAAATAGCAAAACCTAAAATAGCAAAAATTATAATTAGAAGAAAATATTTCGGTTCTTGAAAGGGATTAAATATTTCATAAATCTCTGGAAATAAATCAAATATAATTAAATATAGCATAATTATAAAAGTTATCCCGGTCGATAATTTCATTAATTTATTTTTATCGGGAAAAAATTTAGAAATAAGATTACCGACTAAAAAAAAGGAACCTACTAAAATAGTTAGTAATAAAGCTGCCATTTATTATCCCCTTTCTAAAATATATTTTTTACTTAGTTTCTTTCGATTTATTAGATACTTGGTAAGCATCTATATAGAGTTTAGCAGAAAAATTCCCTTTTGTTAATGCTATTTGATTTTTATGAGGATCATTTTCGAGCCAATATCTAAAAATTAATTCATCTTCTTTGTCGCTACTTCTTGGTAAAGGCAAGGAAATTGGCGTTAATTTAATATCCGCAGTAGTAGTGTTAATAGTAGAATTTTTGTCGGGAATAATACTATCAGCGTTGATAACAGAGATTTTAGAAAAATCACCCTTTTTAATAATTTTATTATTTTTCAATAATTCCCACTTAAAGTATTTGCTATATAAGTTATTGGACATATTTATTTCTTTTAGATAAACATCATAATTACTAGCGAACTTAGTATCTTTTTTAGCTTTCACATGAAATTCTACCTTTTCGGATTCCTTATCAACATTTTTAGGCTTAATAAGTTCTAGATCTTTAACATTTATCTTCGCCACTTTATCTAAATCAGTATCAAGTTTTACTATCTTAGCTTCTTGTTCTAATCTAGCATCTTCTTCGGCAATTAAAGATTGAACGTACCAATATGATGTACTTATTACTATCACCATTAACGATGAGGTAAATATCATAACTTTAATAAAATCACTAGAATAACCAAAGTAAGTTTTTCCTTTTTTCATATGATGACCACCTCTATCTTAGGCTTATTATACTAAAATAAAAAAGAAGATACAAACTTTTGCTATTATTCTACAGGTGTTGTTTGACTAGAAACAGGTACTGCTTCCACAAAAAGTTTGGCTGAGAAACTACCATTAGTTAAAGAGATTTGGTTAGCATTAGGATCATTTTCTAACCAGATTTCAAATATTAAATCTACTTTTTCTTTTGGTTTTAAAGTTAATGGTTCAGAGTTTAATTGAATATCTTGAGCAGTGGTTT
>CAYTGK010000089.1:0-4540 GCA_964437305.1 uncultured Muribaculaceae bacterium | reverse complement strand
AAGGAGTAGACCCTGAGACAGGAAAAGAATGTACTGAAAATTGTAAAGAATATAGGTATGTAGGAAAAAGTGTAAATAATTATGTATATTTTAATTGTAAAGATGGAGTACAACAAAGTAGAATCAATTGTGAACTGTGGAGGATAGTAGGAATATTTACAGATGATAATAATGGAGAACATTTAAAGATAGTAAAAGATGAAGTTTTAAAAGCAATTGATTTTCCTCCGACTTATCAAAAAGGTGAAACAACTTATAAAATAAAATATTCAGATAGTGAAGATTATGCATATTGGAATTATGTAAGTGGAACTTCATCAGATAAAAATGATTGGGCAACAGCAGGACTACAGTATTGGTTGAATGATGAAACTGAAGGTTATTTATCAAAATTAAATAATGGAGCTAAAGACATGATAGCAAAGACAAAATATTATTTAGGAAGTGTTACTTCTTATAATTCTAATTCAGTTAAAGATACACCAAAAACAGCATATCAGCATGAAAGAGATGTAGAAGGGTGTGAAGGTGAAGTAGGACCTGATGGTAATACTAGTTCGACAGCAGTTGAAGGTAATGCAACTTGTCGAGTATGGGCTAATAATTCAACGACTTGGACAGGTAAAATAGGACTTTTGTATCCTAGTGATTATGGTTTTAGCGCTACTAGTAATTATTGGAATCATGAATTATATAATTTTGAACAAGGCCCAGCCGCTACGAGTTGGTTACAAAGTGCTAATCGTAGTAGTAGTGAGTGGTTATTGTCGCCCTCCTCTTATTTCGACTCTAGCATTGCCTCTGGCTTGCATGAGATGTCGAGTGGGGTCTACTTCTATGTATACAGCGGCGGCGGCATTCGGCCAGTCCTTAATCTGAAATCAAGTGTCGGTATCAAAGATGGAGCTGGAACCGAAGGTAACCCATATCAATTAGGATAGGGAGTTCTGTTTTATGATGGTGAATGTTCTATAATCTAGTATGAAAAATATACTAGATTTTTTTAAAAATATGTCAACTTATCTTTATTTTAAAATTAAATTATGATATTATTAATGTTATAAAAGAAAGTAGTTGATAGTATGAATTTAGAGTTTTTTGTTAATGATTATTTATTGGCTTGGTATTTACTTTATAGTGCTAGTTTATCGAAAGAAATAGATAAATTAAGAAAGGGTTTATGGAATAAATATAAAAAAGAATATAATTTTTGTTATAAAGATAAACAAGAAATAATTAAATATGGGAAAGATTTTATACCTGATAATGATACTATTTATAATGAAGTTTTTGAAAGTGAAGTATTTAAGTCTTTAAAAAAAGAAACTGTTAAACATAAAATGCATTTAGTAAAATTATTTGATAATAACCAAAAAGTAGTTAAAAAGTGTGTTCGGGAAGTATTGAAAATGGAACTTAATGATACTTATCCCGTTTATGTTATTCATCCAAGAATGGAATGTGTTGAATATAATAAAGCAACAGCTAGTTTAATTTGGGGTAGTGATAAAGATAAATATGATGCAATTACAAAATTAATATTAACGATTGTTCAAGGTATTTATGAAAATTATAATAATGATTATAAAGAAATTGTTGAGTCAGTTATTGAACTAGCCGTTATTAATGAAATTAGTAAAAAATTAACTAATCAACCTACTTATGATTTAGGAGATGCTACTTTAAAAATTATTAAAAGACAAATTTATCCATTTTGGCTTATGTATTTAGGTAATGATAATAAAGAAGATATAATTAATAAAATGATTGAAGATAAGATTGCTTTTGATATAGATTATTATCCAATTGATAAAAATATAAAAAAGATGAATTTAACAAAATTCATTGATTTTTGTATTAAAAATAGTCGACATATATTAAAACTTGGTAATGTCTTAAAAATTGAAAATGATGATGAAATAGAAGTAATATGAGGTAAATATGACAAATACACTTGATAAAGTTTTAAAGATTATTCATATGGATGAAGATAAAATAAAAAATTATGAAAATTTAGAACTAATGAAAGTTAAAATTAGTAATAAAAAAAAATTAATTAGTTTATATCTAAAAACAAATAAAATGATAGATTTAGATAGTTATATAGAATTAGAAAAAAAAATTTCTGAATATTTTAATTCAAAAGTTTTAATTAATATTGAAAATACTGGTGATAAATCTTTATATTTAGAAGATTATTATAAATATTTTTTACCAAAATATATTGGTTATTTTATTGATAGATTAAAAATTAATAGTGGTAATAATTATATTGTTGTTTATAATCATGGAGAAGAAGTACAGTTAAATGAGTATTTAGAGAATATTAATGCTAATCTTGAAAGATTGGGGTATAATTCTTTAAATATTGTTCATGATGAAGAAGAAAGAAATAATATTCAAAATTTAATTAATGAGGAAATTAAAAAAACAGAAAGTATAGAATTTAATGTTCCAAGAGAATTTACAGATACGGAAAATAAACAATTTAGACCAAGACAAAAAAAGATTGTTACTGTTGATGCTCCTGATGTTTATTATGGTGAAGTTATTGAAGGTGAGAAAGTTTTATTAAAGAACATTGTATCGGAAGATAATGATTTAATCGTAGAATGTGAAGTTTTTGGAAGTGAAGTGTTTGAATCAAGTAAAAGTAACTTTAAGATTATTACTTTAAAGATAACTGATTATACAGATTCAATGTATGCTAAAATCTTTTTAAAAGATGAAGATGAGTTATCAAGATTAACTAAAATTTTAAAGGATAAGACATGGTTTAAATTTAAAGGTTATACAAAAAAGGATAAGTATGCTGAAAATGAAATAGTATTTAACGTTAGAGCTATTAATAAATCAAATTATAAAAAAGAAGAAGTTAAAGATTTAGCACCTATAAAAAGAGTAGAGCTTCATTGTCATACGATGATGAGTGCTATGGATTCTGTTGTTGGGGTGTCAAAGCATGGAGTTGATTCGATTAAAGTAGCTATCGACTGGGGACATAAAGCAATTGCAATTACGGATCATTCTGGTTGTCAAGCTTTCCCTAATGCTTATAATATGGTTAAGGAATATAATAAAGATAAACCTCCTGAAGAACATTTTAAAGTAATTTATGGAACAGAACTTACAATTGTTGATGATAATGTAGAAATTGTAAAAAGAAGTAATGATACAGTTTTACTTGAAAATGAATATGTTGTCTTTGATCTTGAAACTACAGGTTTTAATGCAGGTGGAGGAGACTCTATTATTGAAATTGGAGCTGTTAAATTAAAAAATGGAGAAATTGTTGATAAATTTGATAGATTAATTAAACCTCCTAAACCAATTTCTGAAAGAATTATTAATGTTACTAGTATTACAAATGAAATGGTTAAAGATTGTCCTAATGAAGAAGAAGCTATTAAAGAATTTATTGAGTGGACAGGTGATTTACCTATGGTTGCTCATAATGCTAAGTTTGATACTTCTTTCATTGAAATGTGTTATAAAAAATATAATTTAGGTGAGTATGTAAATCCAGTTATTGATACTCTTGCTTTATCAAGGGTTATAGATCAAGACCAAACAAGGCATGGGCTATCAGCTATTACAAAACGTTATAATGTTGAGTTTGATGAAGAATCTCACCATCGAGGAGACTATGATGCTCTTGCAACGGGGTTAGTATTTTATAAGATGTTAAAGAAACTTGAGAGTATCAATATCTTAAAGATATCTGATTTAGATAAATTGATTGATAAGAATGAAATTCATAAATTTGGTCGAGCTTATCATGTAAATATGTTAGTTCAAAATAAAAAAGGTTTAAAAAATTTATTTAAGATAATCTCAATTGCTAATACAAAACATTTTTATAAAACAGCAAGAATTTTAAGAAGTGAAGTTGAAGAATTAAGAGAAGGAATTCTAATTGGAAGTGGTTGTTATGAATCGGAGGTATTTGTAGAAGCCAGAAGTAAATCTGATGAAGAACTAAGAGATATTATTGGTTTCTATGATTATGTAGAGGTTCAACCACCTGAATGTTATAATCATTTAATTCAAACGGGAGATTTTAAAGATGAAAATGAATTAATTGACAATATAAAAAAGATAATTCGAATTACGAAAGAAGCTGGTAAATATATTGTTGCAACAGGTGATGTACATCATCTAACTAGAGAAGATAAAATTTATAGAGAAATTATTATTAATCAAAAATTACCAGGTGGAGGCTTACATCCTCTTGCTAAACGTGATATTACTGAAATTCCTAGTCAGCATCTAAGAACAACTGATGAGATGTTAGAAGATTTTAATTTTTTAGATGATGATTTACGAAAAGAAATTGTTATTGAAAATACTAATAAAATTGCTGATTTAATCGAAGAAGTTGAAGTTATCATTGATACAGGGGGTATTCCTTTTTCTCCAAGAATTCCTAATTCTAGAGAAGATGTATATAATATGGTTTATACTAAAGCTCATAGTATGTATGGTGATCCCCTTCCTAGAAATATTGAAGAAAGAATTGCTCAAGAATTATATGGGGATA
>CAYTGK010000088.1:0-4577 GCA_964437305.1 uncultured Muribaculaceae bacterium | reverse complement strand
CGAAGTTTACTTTTCATCGTTCTTGAACCTTTTGATATAATTGAAATATAACCATATTCTTTTGTTAAGACATTTAAAATTTTACTTGTTTCACTATAATTTGTTTCATTTAAAACAATTCCTTCAATTCTTTCCATCATCTAATCCTCTATATTCTTTATATAAAAGGAAATATTTAATGTCTCCTGTTTTCTTAAATAATTGCCATAAAAGTTCTTCAGTTGTCATTTTATCACCCATTTATATAATGAAATATTTTTTGATTTTTATTCACAATCTAAATCATCTTTTAAACCTAATTCTTGCAAGTATTTTTCTCTATCTCGCCAATTTTTAATTGTTTTAACATACAGTCTTAAATAAACTTTTTTATTAAAATATGTTTCTAAATCAATGCGAGCTGAAGTACCAATTTTTTTAAGCATTGAACCATTCTTACCTATAATAATCTTTTTTAAGTTATCCCGATCAACCACAATCAAAACACCTAAATTAATAATATTATCTTTTTCTTCATATTCTTCTAAATAACAAGTCACGGAATGAGGTACTTCTTCTTTTGTTTCTCTTAAAACTTTTTCTCTTACTAACTCCGTTATAATCATTGAAGTTGGTTGATTAGTTAAATAATCTTTATCAAAATATAAAGTATCTTCTTCTGGTAAATACTTTTTAATAGTTTTTATTAATTCCTTAATGTTAGTACCTTTAACAGAAGATATTGGAACTATCTCTTTAAAATCATATAATTCTTTTAATTTATTAATTTCTTTTAATAAAATTTCTTTATCTTTTAATTTATCAATCTTTGTTAGTATTAAAATAACATTACTATTTTCTTGTTTTAGTTTTTCTAAAATAAAATTATCTCCTTTACCAAAACCTTCTTTAATATCAACTAAAAATAATACTAAATTAACATCATTAGTCATAGCATAAGCTTTTTTATTTAAAACTGTTCCTAACTTATGTTTTGGTTTATGAATACCAGGTGTATCAACAAAAATTATTTGAGAATCTTCATCATTATAAACACCTTCTATAATATTTCTAGTTGTCCCAGATTTATCTGAAGTAATTGCAATATGATGTTCTAAAATACTATTTAAAAGTGTTGACTTCCCAACATTAGGTCTGCCAACAATACTTACAAATCCAACTTTCATATTTTAACCCTTTCTAAATATTCTTTCACTGGTCCATAACTCTTACGATGTTCTTTAATAATACCATATTTATTAATAGCTTCTATATGTTTTTTGGTAGGATAGCCTTTATTATTTTTAAAATCATACATAGGATATTTTTTATCAAGTTCTAAAAGCATTCTATCACGTGTTACTTTAGCAATCACAGAAGCTGCTGCAATACTTAAACTTTTTGCATCTCCTTTAATAATTGAAGTTGAAGGAATATCAGTATCTAATTTCATGGCATCAATCAATAAATGTTCTGGTTTAATTTCACAATTGTTAATTGCTTCTAACATTGCTAATTTTGTAGCCTCATAGATATTAACTTCATCTATTTTATTTTCATCAATTACTCCTATTCCATAACTTATTGCATCATGAATTAAAATATCATAAAACTTTTCCCGTTTTTTTTCACTTAATTTTTTAGAATCTGTTAAGCCAGGTAATTCATAGTTAACTGGTAAAATACAACAACAAGCAACAACAGGTCCTACTAACGGTCCACGTCCCACTTCATCTATTCCTCCAATTAACTTAATTCCTTTAGTAATTAATTCTCTTTCGAATTTATATAAATCTTCCATATTATAAATTAGCTAGTTTATCTTTAATAATTGTACTAACTTCTTTCATATCAGCTTTTCCTTTTACTAAAGGAGTTAATTCTTTCATAATAAGTCCCATATCTTTAGATGATTTTGGATTAACTTTTTTAAATACTTCCTCTATTAACTTATTAAGTTCTTCAGAACTTAACTGTTCAGGTAAATACGTTTCTAATAATTTAATTTCTTCTTCGGTTTTCTCAATTAAATCACTTCTGTTACCTTTTTCAAATTCAAGAATTGATTCCTTTCTTGTTTTAATTTCTCTTGTTAAAATATCAAGAACTAAATTATCATTAATCTCAACTTTTTTATTGATATGCTCTAAATCAACATTTCCCTTTACTCCTCTTAAAGTTTGAACTTTCATTTTGTTCTTTTCTTTCATAGCATTTACTATGTCATTTTTTATTTTTTCGTACATATTCATCTCTCATTTCTATTAATATAGTATCATATATAACTTAAAAAGTAAATTTATTTTTTTCTTTTTATTTATTTTTTTCTTTTTATCTTCCATTTTTATCATATATCTATAACATATATTTATATATTATACTTAGTATTTATTTATCATTAAAAATTTTGAGGATTAAAATCAATATCAATTTTTATTTTACTATTAGTTTTATAATGATTTAATAAGTCTTCTAAAACTTGATATAAATTTTCTTCTTGTTTATATTTAATAATAATATTAAATCTATAAATATTATTAATTCGAAAAGGATTAGCAAGACTAGGACCTAAGATATCAAAGTTTAATTTACTAATTAAATATTCTTTAATTTTAGAGACTTCTTTTGCTAAAAGACTATAATCTTTACTTTTTATCCTAATTAAAACTAAATAATAATATGGTGGATAACCTAAAAGTTTTCGATTTTTCATTTCTTCCTTAAAGAAACCTAAATAGTTATTATTTTGAGCATACCTTATAGCATAATGATCAGGATTATAAGTTTGAATAACAACCTCTCCCATCTTGTCTCCACGACCACTTCTACCACTTACTTGATTAAGTAACGAAAAAGTTGTTTCACTACTTCTAAAATCAGGAATATTTAAACTATTATCTGCATTAATTACTCCAACTAAAGTAACGTTAGCAAAATCTAACCCTTTAGCAATCATCTGCGTTCCAATTAAAATATCATACTTATGTTCTTTAAAACTCTCTATAATTCTTTCATGACTACCTTTTTTAGTTGTTGTATCAAAGTCCATCCGAATTGTTTTAAAATTTGGAAATAAAGCTATTAATTCTTCTTCAATTTGCTCAGTTCCACTTCCAGAATTTGTTAATTCCAAACTACCACAGCTAGGACATTTATCTTTTCTTGCTTCGGCATATCCACAGTAATGACATCTTAACATTTCACTTGATTTATGATAAGTTAAAGTAATTTCACAATTAGGACAAATAAAAGTTTTCCCACAATTAGAACAAACAACCGTTGATGCATACCCACGTTTATTTAAGAAAAGAATTACTTGTTCCCCTCTTTCTAAAACTGCACACATTTTTTTTATTAAGATTTCAGAAAAGAATTTAGTTACTTTCTTCGTTTTAAACATATCAACAATTGTAACTTTCGGAAGTGGTCGATTATTAACTCGTTTATCTAATACTAATAATTTATATACCCCCTTTAAAGCTCTGGCATAAGACTCTAAAGTAGGAGTTGCTGACCCTAAGATAACAGGAGCAGAATGATAACATCCTCGCCATTTAGCAATATCAATAGCATCATATCGAGGCATACTTTCTTGTTTATAAGATGGAGAATGTTCTTCATCAATAATGATTATTCCAATATTTTCTAATGGAGCAAAAATAGCCGACCTAGCCCCAATTACAATTTTAATATTTTCTTTTTTTATTTTTCGATATTCATCATATTTTTCAGCATCAGATAACCCCGAATGAAATATAGCAATAATACTTCCAAATCTTTCTTTAAATCTTCTAACTGTTTGAGGAGTTAAACTAATCTCAGGAATTAAAACAATAGCCGTCTTACCCATTTTGATTACTTTTTCAATTAATTCCATATATACTTCTGTTTTACCACTACCAGTTACCCCATAAAGTAAATAAGTGTTATTTTCATCTAATTTAACACTTTCATAAACTTTTCTTTGGATATCTGTCAAAGGATATTTAGCTTTTTTTTCAATATTATCAAGTAATCTATAAACTTCAACTTTTTCTTTCTTTAATATTCCTTTTTTAATTAAAGTATCAACACTTGTATTAATACTTTTTAAATAAGTATAAGTTATATTCTTACTCTTTCTTAAAATATTAATAATCATTTCTTGTTTATCTGTTAATTTAACCCCATCTAACTTACTTTCTTCAAGATAAACATAAGTTTCATATTTAATATTTACTTTTTTATTACGTCTTGCTTTATAACCATTAGGAAGCATTACTTGATAAGCTGAGATTAAAGTTGATAAAGTTTTTTTACTAATATATTTACCAAGTTCTAACAATTCAGGAGTTAAAATAATATCTTCATCTATAACATCAATAATTTCTTTTAATTCATAATCACTATTATAATATTCTTTATTAATTATTTCTAAAACAAAGCCTTCTAATTTAAAATTAGCAAATGGTACTAATACTCTAACTCCTACCTTAATTTTATTTTCTAAATTAGAGGGTACTAAATAGGTAAATGTTTTATCAATATTTCGATTAGATAATTCAATTAATACACTTATTAACATATTATCACTTCCATTTACTAAATTGTATCATATT
>CAYTGK010000087.1:0-4580 GCA_964437305.1 uncultured Muribaculaceae bacterium | reverse complement strand
ACTGTAATTACTAAATCCGATTTAACAACTGGAGGATGTGTAAATGGTGCCCATTTAGTTGTTAAAGATTCTAAAGGAAAGCAAGTCGATGAATGGACTTCGGAGTGTGTAGATGGTAAGGATAATCATCTTCTTCAAGACTTAGAAGAGGGAACATACACTTTAATTGAAGATATTACTCCAAGTGGGTATGCAAAGTCTGAATCAATAGAATTTACCATTGATGGTGAAGGAAAAGCTGATAAATCGTTAGATATGAAAGATGCACCAATTGAGGCTTGTTTTATGAAAGTAAGTGAAAATAGTGATGAAGGTTTACCAGGAGCTGAATTTGAAATTTATGATTCTGATGGAGAATTATACAATACCTTTACCTCAACGACATCAGAAACTTGCTTTCAATATATGCCAAAAGGTAAATATACACTAATAGAAAAGAAAGCACCAGATGGTTATAAAAAACTTGAAAAGCCTATTGAAATTGAAATAAAAGATACTTCTAAAACGCAGACATTTAAAATTAACAATGAAGTTGAAACTCCAAAGACAGACCTTGACTCTTCAAAGATTGTAATTATAATTGCTTCTATATTTATGATATTTGGTTTAGGATTGGTTGGCTATTATGGCTACAAAAAACAAGTTTAAAATAAATACAGAGACCATGCTCATCATAGTAGGGTCTCTCTTATTGATTATTGCTTTTATTCTTTTTCATTATGATAAAATATTAGAAATAAGTAATGCTATTTATAATGAAATTCAGACGGAAATTTATAAAGAAACAGCGAAAGACTCTAATAATGTAACAGTGGATGTTGATGTAGATTATATAGATGACAATAAGAAAACATCTAACGAGAATGCAGGAACTCCTAACTATATAGGATTTTTGGAAATTGATAAAATTAATTTAAGACAAGGATTACTTCCTAAATCATCATACTATAACAATGTCGATTATCATGTGGAAATTTTAGATGCATCAGATTTTCCAGATGTTATAGGTGGAAATTTTATTTTAGCAGCTCATTCTGGAAATAGTTATTTATCTTATTTTCATAATCTATATAAATTAACACTTGGAGATACTGCAAGAATATATTATAAAAGTAAAGTATATCATTATCAAATAGTTGATATTTATAAAGAAAAAAAAGATGGTAGTGTGAATATTTATCGAGACCCTGAAAAAACAACTTTAACCTTAATTACCTGTACGAGAAACGATAAAACTACTCAAACTATTTATATTTTGGAACTTACGGGGGTAGAAACTTATTAAAGGGGACATTTAACCAGTTAAGCTATGGTTTCAGTTTCCTTTAACTAGTCCAATATAATAAAGCTGTAGAGAAATAGTAACAAATCTACAGTGTAAGCATTTTATACTTTTGAAAGTATAATAATGCAAGAAATATTTATAGAAAGGAGTTAATCAATTATAGAAATAATTAAAACATTTCTATAACATTGATTATACGAGGTTAAAATGTTTACAGATCCTTTTGTAATTAGTAGCATAATATTAGCATTAAGTTTCTTTTTAGTACTACTATATGATCAAAAATTAAAAAGTAAATGGATTAAAATAATTTTTTTAATGCTTTCAATTTGTTATTTAACCTTAATCTTAATTGTTGATAAAAATTTTGTTTATGAATTACTTCGAAGTTTAATTACTTATTTTTGGTATCCTAATTATTTAATTTTTGTAGGAATAGTTATAATTTCGATTGTTGTTCTATTAATGACTTTATTTAATAAGAAAATAAAATTAAAATATAAATTTAGTAATTATTTTCTATTTGCCTTTATGTTTGCTCTTTATATAATTTATCAAAGGCAAAATATTGATATTTCGTTATATAGTGAACTATATAGTACTGTAAGTTTAACTTTAATGCGAATTGGAACAATTACTTTTGGTATATGGCTTCTTTTAACCATTATATTTAAGATAGGAGATAAACATGAAAAGTAGGTTTTTGTATATGAAAATTTTAGGTTTATTGTTGGTTATAGCAGGTTTTAGTTATTCTATAACATCTTTTAATAATTTCTTTTCTTATATTTTTCATACAAGAATATTTGATCAAAATTTAAACATTTATTTAATGTCTATTGGTTTGATTGTTCCAGTTTCTATGTTTATTTATGGAATTTATTTCTATTTTTATACTGATTTTAATATAACGAAAATTAATAAATTTATCTTTATTTTTAATGTAATTTTATTAATTATAGGAGTTTTAATGCTCTTAGTAAAACAATTTAATATTTTTCCTAATTTTCGTTTATTTCAGATTTTTGAATTTTTACATAGTTCTTATACTTATCCTATTTTGCTCCTTTCGTTTATGGGCTTATATGGTTGTTATAAGTATAAATATTAATTTTGATTTATGAATTTAAAGCCTTTTACGCTTTTTGACAAAAAAAGTTGATTATATTAAATTTTTGTGTTACCATAGTAAATGTGTGTAATTGGAAAGCACACAAAAAATGAGGTGTTTTATTAAAAAAATGAAAACAAAAGTTAGACTGAATTGCTATTTTTTTAGTAATTTAATAGTCGGTCTATTATCCTTAAATATGCTATTTAACGATGAGACTTCTGCCTTAGTTGCAACTAGTAATACTGAAGGTCAATTAGAAGCAATTTATGCATTCCCAGAAGTTTTGGAAGATGAGGAAGAAGAAGTAGTTGAAATTCCAAAAACAACTACAACTAATGTTACACAAAAAAATCCAACTAATTATAAAGCTATTCCTTATGTTAAACCAAGTTACAATGCCGTAACAGGTAGTAATTTAGTTAACTATGCTAAACATTATTTAGGATTAAGATATGTTTCAGGTGGTAATAGTTTAGAAACAGGTACAGATTGTAGTGGTTTTACAAAATTAATTTTTAAAGAATTTGGAATTAATTTAGGAAGATCAGTTGATAGCCAGCTTTATAGTGGTACATATGTTAGTAAAAGTGATTTACAACCAGGAGATTTAGTTTTTTATGGTTATTCAAATTATTATGCTAGTCATGTAGCCATTTATATTGGAGGAGGCATGATTATTCATGCATCTAATCCAAGAGATGGAGTTAAAATAAGTTCAGTTAATATAATGCAATATATAACTGCAAGAAGATTAATAACAGCAAATGTAGGAGCAGAACAAGAAAAAAAACCAGAAGAAAACCTTCCAGCTGATGAGGAAAATAAAGAAAATACGGATACTCAAGCTAAAGATGAAAATATTAAGGATAATGATGATAATAATTCAGATACTAATAATAAAGTAGATGAAGGTTTATCAGATAATGATACTGGTGAAAAAGTACCAGATAAAGAAGAAAATAAAGAGAATAAAGGAGAAAGTTCTAAAGAAAATTTGCCTTCTACAGAAGAAACACCCCCTAGTGATAGTGAAACTTCAAGTAGTGATGCTATTCAAGAAAATGGTACGTATCAAGAAGAAAATGCGAATAACTCTGATGATACTAACATAGATAAATAGAAGACTAATCATAGAACGTCTAAATAAAATAAAAAAAGAGTATTGTAAAAACAAAGATTATGTTATATAATACTCTTGTATTTGTCCCAGTAGCTCAGCTGGATAGAGCATCGCCCTTCTAAGGCGGGTGTCAGGGGTTCGAATCCCTTCTGGGACACCATATTGTAAATTGCCCTTATTTTATAAGGGTTTTATTATTTTTATTTTACTTTACCTTTTGTTTTTTAAATTTATTTAATAAATCTATAACTTCATTTTGCTTTGAGTAGGTCATGCACCAATTTTTTCTATGGAGCTTGAGTTTTAATTTATAATGGGACATGATAGATTTTACTGCAAAAGAGAAGTAATGATGGCACTTGAGGAAATCTTGGTTGCTTTAGAACTTAAAAAAATTATCAATTCGAGAAATTAAAGAAGAAACAAACTAGATATAAATTTTAAAGATTTAAAATTAAGAAAGAAAATGATTGCTAAAATAATTAATGATAAAATTACTAAAAATAGTGATTTTTTTTATTATTAAGTTCATACTAATAAAGGTGATAGAATGCTTTATATAAATTTACTTTTTGTATATTCCATTATGGGTTTTCTAATGGAAAGTACTTTATATAAAATAATTGGATCTAGAAATCAAAGTGGTATTTTTTATGGTCCTTATGCCTTTGTCTATGGCTTTGGAGCTTTAGCTTCTATTCTTATCTATGAATTTTTAGAAAAAAAAGTAACTATAAAAAATAAGATTTTTAAAGTTATTATGTATTTTGTTATTTTTACCGTTATTTTATCATTAATTGAGTTAATTGGTGGTAATATATTACATCTTATTTTTAATGTTGATTTATGGAATTATTCAAGCCATGCTGATTCAATTGGTAAATATATTTGTATTACTAATTGTCTTATTTGGGGAGTACTTGGAACATTTAATATTTATTTTATTTATCCTAAATTAAAACAAGTATTTAAAAAATTACCTAAAAAATATACTTATATTTTATTATTTCTTTTTGCAATTGATTTTGTTTTTACCATTATTAATAAAGTTAAATTATAAA
>CAYTGK010000086.1:0-4604 GCA_964437305.1 uncultured Muribaculaceae bacterium | reverse complement strand
TAGAAGCTGGAAGTAAAGAAATAAAGATAAGTGATTTTTATAAACGGGGTAAAGTAGTATACAAAACTAGTTTTATTACTGATGTTAAGAAAATTGATTTAAAGAAAGTTAGCAGTTATAATATCAAACTTAAAGTTTTTAAGAAAACTAAGACTATTAAATTAAATATTGTTGATACAACAAGTCCGAAAGTTAAGTTTAAAGATTATTATGCCAATATTGACTATGAAATTAATCCTAATGATTTTATTGAAGAAATGAGTGATATTTCAGAAATTAAAGCTGAAGTTATAGACCCACCTAAAATAGATAGTTATAATGATTATAAAGTTAAAATTCAAGTTGTTGATGTTTATAATAATAAAACTACAGCTACGAAATCTTTAAGAATTGCTATGTCAAGGCAGGAAGTTATTAAAGAACTTGGAAGTCCTTTAACGAAAGAAGATATTTTGTATAATGTTAATGAAACAGGGGATTATTTAAAACAGGAAGATATTGATAAGATCAATGCAAATGGAGTTGGAGAATATGAAATTGTTATTCCAACTAAGACATTAGAATTTAAAACGAAGATTATTGTTCAAGATACTCAACCACCAGTAATGGAACTTCGAGATGTAACTATTTTTGATGATGAAAAGAATATTTCAAAAGAAAGATTTATTAAAAGTGTAAGAGATGCTTCTAATGATTTTGAAACGACTTTAAAAACAGAAATTGATTATACTAAACTAGGAATACAAGAAGTTTATATAGAAGCTGTCGATAAATATGGAAATAAAATTGAAAAGAAAGCTAATTTATCAATTATTCAAGATAAAGAAGCACCTAGTTTTAGAGGACTTTATAATTTAACAGTTAATAAATATACCAAAATTAATTATTATTCTGGAATATCAGCTTATGATAATAAAGATGGTAATGTTAATTATACGGTTGATTCTAGTAAAGTTAATGTAAATGTTTATGGAACTTATTATGCTACTTATACGGCGGTTGATAAGGCTGGAAATAAGAAAACAGCTAGAAGAAAAATAACAGTTAATTATGACTGGGCTGATAGAGATGCCAAAGTAACAGCTGCTCTTAATAAATCTGGACGAGGCTATGAACAAATAAGACAATATATTATGAAAACTGTTCGCTATAGTTATAATAATGGGGGAAGTGATAAAGTTTGGTATGGCTTAACAAGTTATCAAGGTAACTGTGAAGTTCATGCTTATTTATATCAAGCTATGCTTCAAAAAGCTGGTTATAATGCTCAAATTATTTATACAACGGATAGAACTCATTATTGGGTATTAGTAAATATAAATGGAGTTTGGAGACATTCTGATGCAACTCCTACTGATATACATCAAATGATAAGTGCGGCAACTGACCAAGAACGACTTGAACATTTACAAGGTAGAAATTGGGATCATAGTAAGTGGCCAGAGGCTAAATAATGAATATCATTTTATTAATTTTTAGCATTATTCTAATCGTTACTTTTGGTTTATCTAATTTAATTTATATTTTAATATCAGCTTTAACTACTTACTTTGCTGCTTTAAATTGCCAAAATAAACATAAAAAACTAATTTTAATAGGAACTATTGTTTTAAATATTGCTATTTTAGTTTTTTTTAAGTTAGTAACTTATAATAATTTCTTTAATCTATTAGATTCTAAAAATATCTTAGTTCCTTTAGGAATATCTTATTATACATTTCAAGTATTAGCTTATTTAATAGATGTTTATCGAGGTAAAATTAAGCCCGAAAAGAATTTATTTAATTATTTACTCTTTGTTTTTTATTTTCCTTATTTAATAATAGGACCAATTAATAGATATGAAAATTTAAGTAAAACATTGTATCAAAAACGAAAACTAAAAAAAGATAATATATTTAATGGATTAATTAGAATATCTTGGGGCTTATTTAAAAAATATGTAATAGCTAGTCGAATTGCTATAGTAGTTACAACTATTACTTCTAATTTAAATTATCAAGGTCCCTTTGTTTTACTTGCCTTATTACTTTACTCTTTTGAGTTATATTCTGACTTTTCAGGTGGTATTGATATTGTATTAGGATTTAGTAAAATGCTAGGTATTGAACTTCAAGAAAATTTTGATAGTCCATATCTTTCTAGAAACTTAAAAGAGTTTTGGAGAAAGTGGCATATTAGTTTATCTTCTTGGTTTAGGGATTATGTTTATATACCACTTGGAGGAAGCCATTGTAGCAAATTAAGAAATAAATTAAATGTTATTATAACCTTTATTATATCTGGATTATGGCATGGAATTAACTATTTCTTTTGGGGCTTATTTCATGGCATTATCGTAGCTTTTCAAGATAGGCCAAATGATAAATACAAAACTTTAAAAATTATGATAAACTTTCTAATAGTTTCACTTCTTTGGATATTCTTTATTTATCCTAATAGTCAAATATCTTTTAAAATGTTAGGAACTATTTTTACAAACTTTAATTATTTAAATTTATTTACGAATATCTTAAATTTAGGCTTAGATATTCCTAATATAATCGTTCTTATTATAACTTTAATTATATTAGTGATAGTTGATATTAAACATGAAAAAATTAAAACTTTTCTTTATAATACCTCAGTTGAATTTAAATTAATTTTCCTAGGTTCTATGACACTTATAATCTTATTATTTGGAGTATATGGATTAGGTTTTAATGTTAGTGACTTTATCTATAGCAAATTTTAGGAGGTAACCATGAAAAAGTTTTTTAAAATATTAATAATTGTAATTATCTTTATATTTTGTTTTATCTTTTTAAATAAATTAGTTACTCCTAAATATCAAACTAATTTAATTGAAGGGCATATGATAAGTGAATATTATAAAGAAGAAAAAAATCATGAAGTAATATTTATTGGAGATTGTGAAGTTTATGCTAATTTTTCTCCTTTAGTTATGTATAAAGATTATGGAATAACTTCTTATGTAAGAGGTAATAGTCAACAATTAATTTGGCAATCGTATGGAATTTTAAAAGAAACTTTAAAATATGAAATACCAAAAGTTGTTGTTTTAAATGTTAATTCTTTAAGATATGATAAACCTATAAGTGAAGCATATAATCATTTAATGCTTGATGAAATGAAATGGTCGAAAGAGAAAGTTGAAATTATTAAATCGTCAATGTTAGATGAAGAAACAATATTAGATTATATTTTTCCAATTGTAAGATATCATTCAAGATTTTCTTCTTTAACCAAAGAAGATATAGAATATTTATTTAAAGATAAAAATGTTACTTATAATGGGTTCTTAATTAACAAAAATATTAAAGGAGTTACAACGTTACCTACTAAGAAGAAACTTGGTAGCTATACTTTTAAAGATAATGTTTATGATTATTTAGATAAAATTCGTGAATTATGTGAACAAAATAAGATTGAATTAGTTTTAATTAAAGCTCCTAGTTTATATCCTTATTGGTACATGGAATATGATAAGCAAATTAAGGATTATGCTATGAAATATCAACTTGATTATTATAATCTTTTAGATAATGTTGAAGAAATTGGTATTGATTATAGTCATGATACTTATGATGGTGGGTTGCATTTAAATTTATATGGAGCTGAAAAATTATCTACTTATTTTGGTAAAATTTTGGAAAATAATTATGATTTAACTGATTATCGGTTAGATGAAGAAGTTAGTGCTATTTACAATCAAAAGTTATTTGATTATAATAAAGAGGTAAGGAAGTGAAATTATGAAAAAATTAAAAATTGTATTTTTGATTATGTTGTCTTTATGTGTGATTGGGTGTAGTGATAAAGAATCTCCTAAAGAAAAGGTAGATGATTCTAAAGCTGTTTATACATTCTCTTATAATGAAATGGATTTTGTTTTAGGAAGTGAGTTTTCTAGAGAAAAATATGGAAAAGAAACTAGTTACTCTGAAGCTCCTAGTTGTGCTTTTGATGGAGTAGATAAAACTTATACTTATGAGCATTATGATGTAACAACTTATCCCGATGGGGATATTGATAGAATTTCTTCAATCTATTTTCAAGATGATGAAATAGAAACACCTGAGGGA
Source organism: uncultured Muribaculaceae bacterium (assembly GCA_964437305.1). GTDB lineage: Bacteria > Bacillota_I > Bacilli_A > RF39 > UBA660 > RUG591. Next base: position 519 of record CAYTGK010000086.1, on the reverse strand, counting down.
GTAGCTATTGGCGATAGTTTGCAAGATATGCTTAATGCTTATGGAAATAATTATGAAAAAACTGAGAACTTATATACTTATACACTTGAAAAAACACATTTAAATTTTATAGTTGAAAATGAAATTGTTACAAGTATTGAATATTATCTTGATGTAGAATAGAGTTGGTGATTTACAATTCCTTTAACTCATAAAAAAGTAAGAAATTATAGAGAAAAATTATTAGAAAGTGTATTTGTCCAAATGTATAACTCTATAATAAAAAACTAATATAAGACCAAAGATTTGATGTTAAATGCTATTAAAGAAGTTATTTGTGATAATGATTATAAGAAAAAACTTGATAACTTAAACAATGAAAAAATATCCCACAAAAAAGATTATCAAATTTAATTGATACGAAATTAGTTGGAGCATAAAGAGACATATACTTCCAAAAAAGGAAATAAATGAAAAATTGGTTTTAATTAAAGAAAAAAATTAAAATAATCATTGAAATTTTACATATATTATAGTAAA
>CAYTGK010000085.1:0-4683 GCA_964437305.1 uncultured Muribaculaceae bacterium | reverse complement strand
CTTTCGTTCGCCTTTCGTTCGCCTTTCGTTCGCCTTTCGTTCGCCTTTCGTTCACCTTTCGTTCACCTTTCGTTCGCTTTTCGTTCACCTTTCGTTCACCTTTCGTTCGCTTTTCGTTCACCTTTCGTTCACCTTTAATTTTTTTAAATCTATTTATAACAAAAAAATCAAACCTATTAAGTTTGACTAACTAAATAATGGTGCCGAAAGACAGAATTGGACTGTCCTCTGACCCTTACCAAGGGCCTGTTTTACCACTAAACTATATCGGCAAAAATAAACATCAAAGATGTTCTTTTTTCTTTGCAAAATATTCATCATCATCTTTAATTTTTTGATAAAGTTCGATGTTATTATCATAATAAGCTAAGATTTCTTTTAGTTTAAGATAAGCAAGTTTTGCAAGCCGAGAATTACTATTACTAGTAACTAAATTATAAATATCTTCAATAGTCATCTTGTTAATAATTTTTTCAAGAATTTCATCAGCAATCATGCTATTATCATCATTTCTTTTTAATAGAACATCAATTGCTATATTAGAAACAAGAGGATTATCATTTAAACATTTATCAATTAATTCAGAATATGTTAATTGCAAAAATTTATTAAAAATTATTAAATAAAATTCGTTATACATATTTCCCCCCCACCATTAATATAATAATATTAAAAAAAAACATTGTCAACATTTTACAATGTTTTTTAATCGTTTTATAACTTTTTTTTCTATTCTAGAAATATATGATTGACTAATTCCAAGAATTTCAGCAACTTCTTTTTGAGTTTTTTCCTTTTTACCATTTAAACCATATCGCATAATAATAATATCTTTATCACGTTTAGGTAATTTATTAATTTCTTCTAACATCAAATTTCTATTTAATTCATCCTCTAATGGTTTTGTAACAATATTTGGATCAGTTCCCAGTACATCTTCTAAATGCAATTCATTTCCATCAGCATCAAAACTTAAAGATTCATCAAAACTAATTTCCGTTTTAACTTTTTTATTCTTTCTTAAAAACATTAAAATTTCATTATCAATACAACGAGAAGCATAGGTTGCAAGTTTGATATTTTTATCCATACTAAAAGTTTTAATACCTTTCATTAAACCAATTGTTCCAATACTAACTAAATCTTCTAAATCAACTCCTGTATTTTCATATTTTTTAGCTAAAAAAACAACTAATCTTAAATTATGTTCAATTAATTTATCTCTTGCAAACATATCTCCATCTCCAGCCATTACTAAATAATATTCTTCTTCTTCTTTTGATAATGGAGGAGGTAATTTATCAGTTGCACCAACATAAAATAAACTTCCTTTTTCTTCTATAAATTTACTAATTAAACCAACTAAATTAAGTATTCCAATCATTTTAAATATCCTTTCATTTTATTATGTAATATACAATCTATTCCCTCAATTTTAAAACTATCAGTAGCAAGACCTACTAAATAATCATTAAATTCAATTCCATCAATTAAAATTTTCTTAGGTTTTAAACATTTAACTAACCCCTCATGATTTAAACTTGAATAAGGAACATAAATAAAATTATCTTTATAATTAAGTTCAATGTTAACTAAAATAACTCCTCGTTTTTTATAAGGGTCATACAAATTATTACCAGTATCTAAATAACCATTCAAATGGTAAGTTTTTTTATCAATAATAATATCTACTTTATGATAATTAGAATAATTATCTTTTAATTTTTTAGTTTCTTTAATATAAAAGAAGATTACTAAAGGACTTAAAATTAGTAGAACTATATAATTCAAACTCATCCCATTTTTATATAATAATAAACCATTACTACTATAAGAAAAACTATCACTTAATAAATACATTCCACCTCCTAAGATAATACTAATTAAATAAAAATAGCCTAAATTAGTTAATGTATATTTTAAATTTTTATATGAAAAAGTAACTATCATCATAATTAGGCTAACTATTATTTTAAAAAGAAATAAAGTTATATTATTTAAGTTTAGAAAAAGAATAAACATAGTTAAACTACCTACTAAACTACCAAAGATTATTCTTTTAAATTTAATATTTCTTTTTAAAAGTATAGTAACAGAAAGTAGTAATAAAAAATCAAACCAAAGATTGACTAAAAAAATAAGGTCAAGATATAGTTTCATTTTTTATCACCAAAATTAGTATAAAATATTAAAATTAAAAAAAGTGTCGAATAAAAAGTAATAAGATTATTTTTTATTCTTATTACTTTTTAAGTATTTATTAAGTTTAATTTTTTTATTTTTACCTCTTATTTTATATCTAATATATAATGGTTTCTTTTTAAGATTTAAAATTTCTTCTTTCTTTAATTTTATTTTTAAATGATATTCCTGAACTTCGTATGGTAAAAAATTAATAATTTTTAGTTTTTCATAGGAAGTTGCTCCTGATACACTTTTCATAGTCTCGGCAAGATATAAGTAATTATTTTCAATAATCTCTTTTTTCTTAGTTATATTAATATCATAGATACTATTATAGGTGTTCTTGTTATTACATAGTCTTAATATAAAATCAAGTTCACATCCTTTTGTATTATCTTCTATTGTATTTTTTTCATCTTGCCAATTATTCTTATTAAAAATATTAACTTTCATTTTTAAAATGAAGATTTCTAGCTTTCCACGAGATTTTAAAAAATCATAAATAATAAGTGCAAAGATTGTAACTAAAACAATAGTTAAAACAATTTCAATATCATTACTATAAAAATTATAAATATTTATCATATTTACCCCTTTCAAAATTAGTCATTATAATATCATAAAAATTTAATTTTAGCAAGAATTTATCAAAATTTGGAATAAATAGATGAGAAAAATTACGTTTTTTTCTTGTAAAAGTGTAAAAATATTGAAAATCTTTGTCAGAATAGTTGACATTTTGAAAAATTGGTTTATAATATAATGTGATTTGTCGGTACTGTATTTTCGTCATGCATTACCAATGAATTAAAAAAATATATTGGGAGGTTTTTATGGAAAATGAAAATGAAAATGAAGAAAAAGAAAATAAGAAAAAATTCATAATTATTATAATTATTGTTCTTATATTACTTATACTTCTAGGCTTAACAATATTTACTATTTCAAAAAATAATAAGGGTGAAAAAGAACAAGGTAAAGATAATAATATAGAAGAAGTCGAAGGAAATAATAATGAAGAACATAATGAAGAAGATGATGATGAATTACAAAATGGTCCTATTGATGAAACAAACGATCCAATAATTAATACTGATGATTTAATTGGAAATGAAGAAAATACCAATACAAATACAGGATCAAGTACAAATCAAGGATCAAATTCAGGATCTAATACAGGGTCAGGTTCAAGTACAGGCTCAGGCTCAGGTACAGGTTCAAGACCAAGTACAGGTTCAGGTAATTCTAATTCAGCTAATTCAGATGATTCTTATGAAAAAGCTCTTGAAGCTGTAAAAAATGCAGAAGAGTTATATGAAAATGACTCTTATGAAGCAGCTCAAAAGTTAGTAGATAAAGTAACTGATGGAGCTAAAAAGAAAGAATTACAAGATAGATTAGGCAAAGTAAAAGAAGGAATAGATGTCAAAGCTTTAGTTGAAAATTTAAAGCAAAAGACAGAGAATTCTAAAAATAAAAGTGATTTAACTGATGCTAGAGATTATAGAAGCGATAATAGTGTCGATGCTAAAGTATCAGGTTTATCTGATAAAGATTTAAAAGACGAGTTAAATTCTAAATTAGATGAACTTAAAAAATTATTAGATGATAAGACTAATCCAGAATTAAATGTTAAAGATGGAGAGTTTTATAATGAACTTGTTGATGTAGAAGCAACTGATGATAATGATGTAAAAGTTACTATTACAGATTCTGAAGGTAATGTTGTAGATAGCATGGATAAAGATGGTAAATATACTATTACAGCAGAAGATGAAGCATTTAATAGTGTTACAGTAACTATTACAATAGATACAAAGAACCCTGAAATTACAGTAGATGGTTCAAAAGATGTTGAATTTACTAAATCTGGAAGTGTTGTAATAACAGATGAAAATGAATTTAGTTCAACGATAAGTCACAATAATGAAAATGTTAAAAATGATATTTCATCAGATAAACAAGCTGACGGAACATACGTTGATAGATATACGGTATGGTCTGGTGATGGAAAGTATACAATAACTGCAACAGATAAAGCTGGAAATACAACAACAAAAGAATTTACTTTAGATACAAAAGGACCAGAAGTAACTGGAACAGCAAAAAAGGGTAATGAAGATGTTGATTTCCAAAACGGTGGAGTATATAGTGAAGTAACATTAAATGTAACAGATCCAAATTTAGCCTCAGAAAAACAATGGGGTAAAATGGAAGTTAAGTATACTGATAAAAATGGAAAAACAACAAATAGTTCAGAAATGTTTGGAACTAATGGACAAACAACATTAAGTAAGAAATTTACTGATGAAGGAACATATGAAGTAACTGTATATGATATGGCTGGAAATAAATCAGAAACAATAACATTCACCATAGATAACAGTGGACCAGAAGTAACTGGAACAGCAAAAAAGGGTAATGAAGATGTTGATTTCCAAAACGGTGGAGTATATAGTGAAGTAACATTAAATGTAACAGATCCAAATTTAGCCTCAG
>CAYTGK010000084.1:1723-4687 GCA_964437305.1 uncultured Muribaculaceae bacterium | reverse complement strand
AACCAATTCCAATCATCTGTATTAAATTCCGTTGTTTGTTCTAATTTATCTTCTTTTTTAGAAATATTATTCAAATCTTCAATAGTTCTAATTCCCCGAGATAACCAATCTAAAATCATCTTATCAATATATTTTAAACTATAAACACCCATTTCAAGAGCAAGTCTTACTGCTTCTTTAATTAATTTAGAATCAACATTACTATCTAACCAACCTTCAATGGTTTTAATTTCAACTGAATTTAAAGGACGTCCTAACTCTTTTTCAATATAGGTAAAAATACTTGTTTTATCTTCCTGTTCTTCACTTTCCAGATTAATTAACAGAGTACTAATCTTTTCATAAAAATTATCTAAATTAATAACTTCTTCTAAAACATTATTCTCACTTTTCATAACATCTAATTTTAAATAACCTTTATCAGTTAAAACTGAAACATATCCCATAACTTCCATAATATCAAAATTTAAATCATCAGCAATCTTTTCAGGATTAAAATCTAGATTATCTTGTCTACTGTGTAAATACATCAAAAAAACAAACTCATCCATAGTTAAGTTTAATTTTTTAAAACATTTCATTATATAAAGAGGTATTACAATATTCCCATCCCCAATAAACTTATTTAACTTTCCTTTATTCATACTAATCACCTTGCAAAATTTTTAAAGAATAGGTATATTTAGCATTTTTAATATCAGTATTAAAATAAATATAAACTTTATAAGTATCTGTTTTTTTTCTTGCAATATTTCCACTAAATAAAATATCATCTTTTATATCTGAAAGTTTACCACTTACTATTTCTTTATCATTTAATAATAAAATATAATTTAAATTTTCTCTTGGAGTATCTTTATTATCTTCAATTTTTAAATTAAAATCAGTTCCTACAATTCCTTTATTTTCAAGAGTAAAAACATAAGGATATGTATTTAGAGCTTCTTCTTTGGTTAATTTTTTAACATTTTCTAAAGTGAATTCTTTGGTATCTTCAAAGGTTACAATTAAGTTAATATCAGCATATTTTGATTTTTCAATATAATGTGTTACAACATACGCAATCCCACAGGCAAATATACAAATTCCGATTGAACCTATTACCTTTCCAACTAATCCTCTTTTTTTCATAACTTCCCTCCAGGAAAATATTTTTAAGCTACTTTTACTTGTAATTAAATTATACAACAATTTTTAATTTCTTGCATTATTTTTTTAAGAAATCCGATTTTTTTCTCGAAGTTTTTTAATTTCTTCATTTTGCATATACTCAGAGTAAGGCATTCTTCTATCAACAATTGTTCCATTTTCAAATATTTCAATAATACGATTAGAAGTAGTTTCATTAAGTTCATAATCATCACTTGTAAACATAATTTCCCCTTTAAAGTTTTTTAAACCATTATTTAAAGAAGTAATACTTTCAAGATCTAAATGATTAGTTGGTTCATCAAGAATTAAAACATTAGGATTTTCTAACATCATCTTTGATAACATACATCTTGCTTTCTCTCCTCCTGATAAAACATTTACGGGTTTAAATACATCATCACCAGAAAATAACATTCTTCCTAAAAATCCTCTTAATACTTCAACATCATCAACTTTTTTAAAATGAGAAATCCAATCAATTATATTCTCACATCCTTTAAAATACTCTGTATTATCGCTTTCAAAATAACTAATATTTGAGTTAACACACCACTTAAAACTACCTGATGTGTATTTTTTCTTTTTGGTTAAAACATCAAATAACAAAGTCTTTTGAATATTAGACCCTAAAATTAAAATCTTATCATCTTTTAAAATACTAAAAGATATTTTATTTATTAATTTTTTACCATCTATATCAACTATTAAATTTGTAACATTTAAAACTTCTTTACTGTTTCCTTTTTCAAATTTAAAATCAATATAAGGATATTTTCTTGAAGATGGAACTATATCTTCAAGTTCAATTTTTTCTAATATTTTCTTTCTTGAAGTTGCTTGTTTACTCTTTGAAGCATTAGCACTAAAACGTGCAATAAAGTCTTTTAATTCTTTAATTTTATCTTCTTTCTTTCGGTTAGCTTCTTTAATTTGTTTTTGTAAAAGTTCACTTGATTCTCTCCAGAAATCATAATTTCCTGCATATAAAGTCATTTTTTTATAATCAATATCAACTATATAAGTACAAACATTATTTAAAAAATGTCTATCATGACTTACAACAATAACACAATTAGGATAATTAATAATAAATTCCGATAACCAGCTTACCGCCTCAATATCTAAATTGTTAGTAGGTTCATCAAGCAATAAGATATCTGGATTTTGAAATAAACTTTTGGCTAACAAAACTTTAACTTTATCATTATTTTCTAATTCTCGCATTTTTAAATAATGTAAATCATTCTTTATTCCTAAATTAGCAAGTAATTGACTAGCTTCACTTTCAGCTTCCCAACCATTTAATTCCATAAATTCAGCTTCTAACTCTCCTAGTCTTATCCCATCTTGATCTGTAAATCCAGTATGAGAATATAACTCATCTTTTTCTGCTCTTATATCATATAGTTTTTTATTACCCATAATAACAACATCAATTACCGTATATTCATCATATTTATAATGATCTTGTTCAAGAGTTGATATTCGATTATCCTTAGGAATAATAATCTCCCCAGTCGTTGTTTCAAGTTCACCATTTAATAACTTTAAAAAGGTTGATTTTCCACTTCCATTAGCTCCAATTAAACCATAACAATTGCCATCATTAAACTTTAAATTAACATTTTCAAATAAAGTCTTTGTTCCAAATCTTAAAGAAACGTTATTAACTGTAATCATCATATCACCCTTTCAAACTATTTTAGTTTATCATAAAATAATTCAAATTACTAGAATTATTTTAAATTAAAAGAAAAACACCAAAGTGTTTTTAATTTTTAAATTAATTAGATTTTTTTTGAGATTTTTTCT
>CAYTGK010000084.1:0-1623 GCA_964437305.1 uncultured Muribaculaceae bacterium | reverse complement strand
TGAGATTTTTTCTTATTTTTTTGGTTTTCTTCTGATTCACTAATTTTAGCATAATAATACTTAGTTAAATATAAAAGAAAAAACGGTATAAGTCCAAACAAGAAAGAAATCATTCTAAACAAAGCAAAAGCTTCTAAGATGATTGTTGCTAAAGAAAAGAAAATCATCAAATATCTTAAAATTTTTTTCTTTTTATAGATATCATACTTTTTTTCATTAGTCATTACTAATCACCGTACCAATAGTTTCTCCACTTAATACTTTAATTAAATTCTCTTGATCATTAAAATTAATAACTAATATGTCTTTGTTATGTTCTTTACAATCTTTAATACAAGCAAGATCCATAACTTTAATTTCTGGATTATCTAATACTTCTTGATGTGTTAATCTAGTATACATCTTAGCATCAGGATATTTATTAGGATCTTTATCATAAACACCATCAACATTGGTAAGTTTAATAATAACTTGAGCACCAATCATAATGGCTTTCATACTAGCTGCTGTATCGGTTGAACAGCCAATATGTCCCGTTCCACCACTAAAAACAACAACTGTTCCTTCTTTATACATTTTTTTAAGTTCTTCTTCACTATGATATTCAATAAGTTCATGAAAATCAAAAGGTGAAAAAATAACATTTTTAAGACCTATTTTATTAAAGGCATCACGAAGGGCAAGAGCATTCATCGTTGTTCCAAGCATTCCCATAGAATCAGCATTTATTGCTTCCATATCTTGATTACTTCTTCCACGAAAGAAATTGCCACCTCCTACTACTATTCCAATATTTACTCCCATATCATGAACTCGTTTAATTAAATTAGCTATTTCATGTGTTTTTTCTTTGTTAATGTTTTCCAAATCACTCATAAGTGATTCACCACTTAATTTTAATAGAATATTTTTATACATTATTTTCCTCCATATACTCTTTTAAATTTTCTAATATTTCTTTATTTATATCTTCTATCTCTCTAATTTTATTATCTTTTATACAATTAATATTTTTCCAGTTATATAAAGTTGCCAGTTCCATATAAGCGACTTCTGAATTTTTCAAATGTTCTTCACTCATCTCATGTTCATCAAGCGATTTACGATTTTTCTTAAGTTCAACTGCATAAGTATAGGGAACGTGTAAGAAAATGGTTTTATCAGGTTTAGGAAGACCTAAAAGCCAAAACTCTAATTTATCTATCCATTCATACATATGAAATCTTTCTTCATCATCTCTTATTTTACTCCCTTGATGAGCCATATTACTACTTACATATCTATCACAGATAACAAAGTAATCATCATCTAAATACTTAATTATTTCTGGAATATTATATTTTCTATCAGCAGCATAATATAAAGATGCAACTTTTGGATCTAAATTTACTGCTCCTTCGGGAAACCAACATTCGCTTATCTCTTTCTTGCCAAGATAAGGACCTCCTACAATTCTTCCTGTTGGAGTATCATATTTAGGAAAAGTTACTCGAACTGCTTTATATCCTTTATCAATTAATTTTTGAACTAATAACTTACTTTGTGTTTCTTTGCCTGAACAATCTGTCCCTTCAATTACAATAAATTTTCCCATTATTTCCTCCTATATATAACAAATTGAAA
>CAYTGK010000083.1:0-4751 GCA_964437305.1 uncultured Muribaculaceae bacterium | reverse complement strand
CAGTTTCAATTTCTAGTAGTGATGATTGGATTATGAAAGTATTACAAACTAATGCTGCTGTTAATCCTGGTAATAGTGGTGGACCACTTTTAAATGCTCAAGGGGAAGTTATTGGTATTATTTCTTTAAAATTAGTAGAAACTGAAGTTGAAAATATGGGTTTTGCTATTCCTATTGAATATGCTATGAGTCATATTGATAGTCTAGAAAAAGGAGAAGCTATTGTCCGTCCTATGCTTGGAATCAGTATGATTAATGCAAATGAAACCTATGCATTATATCAAAATGGTATTATGTTAAATAAAAATATTACCTCAGGTGTAGTAGTTGTTGACGTTACGAAAGGCTCAGGTGCAAGTAAATCTGATTTAAAGAAAGGTGATGTTATAACCAAATTAAATAATGAAAGAACTGATAATGTTGCTTATTTAAGATATGAATTATATAAATATAATGTTGGAGATACAATTACAATTTCATACTTACGAGATGGTAAAGAAAGAACAACCAAAATTAAATTAACGGAATATAAAGAAGAATAAAGTCTTCTTTTTTTAGTTAGTTATAAATAAAAAACTATCAAGCGATAGTCTTTTAAAAAATTTTAATTAGATTTTGGAATTAGGAGAATTTGTCCAATTAGAATATCATTAGTTGACATATTATTAGTTCTTTTAATATCTTCTATTGAAATATTAAAAGAATCTGCAATACTTTCAAGTGTATCATTATCTTTAACAACATAATTTTGATAATTACTAGTATTAGGAATTATTAAAGTTTCACCTATTTTTAATAAATTGCTATCTAAATTGTTGATTTGTTTTATATCATTAATGTCTATATTATAACGTTTAGCAATATTATATAAAGTATCACCAGGTTTTACAATATAAGTTAAATTGTTATTACTATTATCGTTATGAATTGGAATTAATAGCTGTTCTCCAATATTTAAAAGAGTAGTACCTTGTTCATTAAAATTAATCAATTCTTCTAATGATATGTCATAATTTTTAGCAATACTATATAAATTATCTCCAGGTTTAATTGTATAAATTAAATAATCACTTGGTGGAGTTTGTTCAGAAATTGTGGTTGGTAATTTTAATTCTTGTCCTATTTGTAAAATATTAGATTGTAAATTATTAAGAGCTTTTAAAACAGAAACTGATGTTTTAAATCTTTTAGCTATATCATATAAATTATCATTTTCCTTGACAATATAAGTATTCAAGTTTTTTTTCACCTCGATTAATTATATGATAAATTATATAAATAATGAAAAAAACATAGATAATCTATGCTTTAATATATTTAATTTTATCTTTTTCTCGATAATATTTTTTATAAGCTTCCATAAAAGTCCTAGAAGTAATTGGAATATAATGATTACTTAAATCTTCAATTATCATTTGTCTTTCTTCTTCTGTTGTTGTAACTAATTTACCATCAATTGTAAAGTTAAATGTATTTTTTATAAATCCTTTAATAGCAAGACTAGGCAAGATTGTAGTTGTAAAAGTAAAATCTTTATACTTATTTACTTGTAATCTAAATAATTTTAAATCTTCTCCTGTTAAATAAGCATCAGCAGCTTTTACAAGTTCTCTTGGACCATATAAAGTTTCCTTAAATAAATCAATACTTGTAAAATTAATACCTAGCTCTTGTATTAAACTTAAAATTTTTAAAATATCATTTTGAATAGTAGCATTCTTAATTTCATTTTTTCTGTCCATAATGTATTTAAACTTTTGATAATTTTCAATATCATGTTTTTTTGCAAATCCTAATAGATTCTTAAATTCAGTTGAAGTTATTCCTTTTGACAAGATAAATCTTTCCAAACTATATGGTGAATCAATAAATTCAAGAATAAGTTGCTTAGAAATTGAGCTATTTGTAATAAATATTTGTTCTCTTTGTTTAATTTTGTCATAATATTCTGAATATTTATATAAAATAGTATATAATTTAGATAAATTTTCATTAGTATATTTTATATCAGGTCTAAAATAAGTAAGAAACTTATTAAAATTAATTTGTAGTTCTTGAGGAGTTATACCTTGATTATATAAATATTTATTGATATCTAAACTATGATTATATGCAATAGTTTCAATGATTCGTTCAAATATAAAAACATATTTAGGTTTTGTAATATTTTTATCAATATAGCTAATTAAATTATCAAAAAATCTTCGATAATCTGTTCCTAATTTTTCAATAATTTTATCAATTCCATAAGGATCTTTAGAATTATTAGCTAAGTAATTCATATATTCATTATATGCAATAATTTCATCAATAGTATTTTTCATTTAAATCACCCTTTACCTATAAACTTTTGTAATTAAATTTCCGTTATAATGCCTAACACAAGCAGTATGGAAAATTTCTGAATTAATGGGAATATCTTTTTCCATTAAAAAATTAATAATCTCACTTCGAAATTCTTCTGTTGTTTCAATTTGTTCATCATCAATTGTAAATATATATTTAGCTGTAATCAATGCTTTAATTCTTGATTTGTTCATAAAGCTACCTGTAGTTACAAAATTACGATAAGATTTTCCTATAAATTTTCTAAATAATTTTAATTCATCACCTTGTAAATATTCATTTGCAAAATTTAATAATTCATAGGGACCATATTTTGTAATTTGAAACAAATCAATAAGAGAAAAGTCATCACCTAATTTATGAATATAATCTAAAATGATACTTATGTCATCTTCGATATGTTCATATTTAATTTTTTCTTTTAAGTCTAAATTATCTAAAAACCTTTTATAAAGAAGTGGATCTCTTTTTAAAGCTGTAATAAATATTCCATTGTTAAAATTAAAATTATAATAACTCAAATGGTATTTAATACAAAACCTTTCTATACCATATTCCGATTTAATAAATTCTTCGATTATTGGTCTAACTTCTTCAATTGTTGCTCTGAGTTTAGGACCTCTTAAGTAGTTTTCATAATTTTTAATAATTTTTTGAAAAACTTCTGATCTACGATTATTTTTAAGAATAACTTTAGGATTATAAAATAATAAGTATTCATGTAAATGAGATTTTAAATAATTTGGAGTAATTCCTAAATTTTTTAAATACTCATTTTTATTTTTAACAATTTTCAAGTTATCAAATATAATAGCATAATCTGGCTTTTTTATATATGTATCTATATATTGACTTAAAATTTTGATTATTGTATCGGAATCAGTATTATAGTATATAGCCATTTTTTCAATTCCTACTAAAATATTTTCCTTAGAATTAATTAAATTTAAATATTCTTGATAAATTAATTCTTGCTTTTTTTTAAGTAAAATTTCTTTCTTATTCATAGTACTTCCCCTTTTCTTCGGTATATTATACTACAAAGTTTTCTAAAAATCAAGAAAAAATTTAGTTTGTTGAACCAAACCCTCCTGTACCTCTTTCAGTTTCATCAAGAGTATCTGTTTCTAAGAAATCAGCTTTTAAGTATGGAGTAAAAATAATTTGAGCAATTCTTTCATTAGGAGTTACAGTTTGAATAGTTTTAGAGTGATTGAATAATGGAATTTTTATTTCACCTCGATAGTCTGCATCAATAACACCAACTTTATTAGCTGGAGCAAGTCCTTTTTTACTTCCTAAAGAACTTCTTGCATAAACTAATCCTACATAACCTTTAGGAATTGCCATTGCTAGTCCTGTTCCAATCATAATCATTTCCCCAGGAGCAATTGTAATCTCTTTGTCTAACACAGCATATAAGTCGGCAGCTGCCGAATCAATAGTTCCATAAGTTGGAATAGTTGCTCTTTCATCTAATTTTTTTATTTGTAATTTATTTTCTAACATTTTTCATTTCTCCTTTTTTATATTATTTATTAATTAATCTAATTTTTAATCACTTTTAGTATTAAATTCAACATATTGAACATTATCATAGATAAATTTAATTAATTCTTCTATAACCTTTATATTATTTTGCATATTAGGTATTTCTATATATGAAATAGCTCCACCAGAGGATATCTTTTGAAATTCACTTTCAAATTTAAGTTTTGAAAAAGCATCTATTTCTTCTTTTTCAGGAACATGATAAGAATTAGTATAATAACCTTTATCAGTTACATCTTTAATGTTACCAAATTTTTCTTTATCAATTCGTGCAAATCTATAACATAAAGACTCTGTTGGAGTTCCATATAAACAAAAGCCAATTCCCGTTTCTTTTTTCCATTTATCACATCTTGCTCGCATTGTTTTCATAACTTTTAAAGCAAAGGTCTTACCAATGGGCTCAGTATGAGAAACTCCTTTCATTAATTTAGTCATTTCATAAATTCCAATATAACCTAAGGATATTGTTGAATACCCATTTTTTAAATATTTATCAATAACTTCATTTTTATCAAGTCTAGCTATTGCTCCATATTGCCAGTGAATAGGAGAAATATCTGATAAAGTTCCAAGTAATGCATGATATCTACACATTAGGGCTTCATAGCATAAATCTAATCTTTCATCCAATAATTCAAAAAATTTATTTTCATCTCCTTTTGCTAAAATAGCAATTTGAGGTAAATTAATACTTACGATGCCTTGATTAAACCTTCCTTCGAACTTATATTTTCCTTTATCATCTTTATAAGGTGATAAAAAATTTTGTTTTCCCATTGGACTAAAGACATTACCGTCATAATTTTCTCGCATTTTTTTAGCACTTATATAGTCAGGATATATTCTTTTAC
>CAYTGK010000082.1:1555-4845 GCA_964437305.1 uncultured Muribaculaceae bacterium | reverse complement strand
ACCAACACTATTTATTATTTATTATTTGCTAATAATTTATCTATATCATTTTCTAATACCATTGGACTTTCTATGGGAGAAATTCTTGATACAACATTTCCATTTTTATCTACTAAAAATTTCGTAAAATTCCATTTAATATCATTTTTATTTTTACAAGTCGTACTCATTTTTTCTATAGCTTTCATTGATGCTTTATGCCCTATTCCTTTTATATATTCTAACGGAGCATTTTCCTTTAAATAATTAAACAATGGACTTGCATTTTCACCATTTACTTCAATTTTTTTAAATTGTTCAAACGTTGTTTGATATTTTGATGTGCAAAATTCGTGTATTTCTTCATCACTTCCTGGAGCTTGATGACCAAATTGATTACACGGAAAATCCAAAATTTCTAATCCCTTATCATGATATTTTTTATAAAGTTCTTCTAATGCTTCATATTGTGGAGTAAAACCACAACCAGTTGCAGTATTTACAATAAGTAATACTTTTCCCTTCAAAGCACTTAAATCTAACATCTTACCATTACTTTTTTCAACTTTTAAATCATAAATATTCATACTTAACCTCTTATAAAATACTATTCTCCTTTTAAAAAAGTATAACACACAATCTTCTATTTTTATAATTTTATTTTAATTTTTTATAAAATATTTTAAATTTATATTTTTCTTACTCTATAATAACTTCTTAATCAATTTTTATGATAATACTACTGTCACTTCTTTTTCTTTATATTCACGACCATTAACATAACTAATAGTTAAGGTTACTTTATCCCCCTTATTTAATTTATATAAGACATCTTGAAGATCACCAGAATTTTCAACTTTTTTCCCATTTATTTTTGTAATAATATTACCAATTTCAAGATTTGCTTTATCAGCACCACTTCCACTTATAATTTTGGTAATACAAAAACCAATTGGCATATTATAAGCACGACCATATTGTTCTGTTACTATATAACCTTCTACTCCAATCGTTGGACTACTATCTTCTTTCCCATTCATAAGCTTTGTAATAAGATCTTTTACTTGTGATATAGGAATAGCAAAACCCATACCTTCAATACTAGCATTAGAACTCATAACATTGGATGAATATTTAGCCGAATTAATTCCTACTACTTCACCCTTGCTATTTAAAAGTGCACCACCACTATTTCCTCCATTGATAGCAGCATCAATTTGAATCATTTTATTAGTATAATTATCAATAGAAACCTCTCTATTTAAAGCACTTACTACTCCAGTTGTTACAGATTGACCATATCCTAAAGCATTTCCAATTGCAATTATTCCATTCCCTACTTTAAGCTCATCTGAATTACCCATTGTTGCTATTTTAATACTCTTTAAAGTTCCACTATCAATATTTTTTTTAGAAACAGCAATAACTGCAATATCTTTTCTTTCAGAACTTCCAATAACTCGAGCATCATAACTTTTTTCATTTATAAATTGTACAGATAATTCAGAACTTCCTTCAATAACATGATTATTAGTTAATATCATAATATCATTGTCAGATTCACTAATAATTATTCCCGAACCAGCTCCTTCTTGTTCCTTTTCAAAATTAAACCCAAAATAACCAGAAGAAATTAAAGTCTTACTCGTAATAGCAACAATAGATGGCATAGTATTTTCAACCACTTCAGAAACATCTGTAATATATACTCCTTTAATATCAGTATCGCTTGTTTCAGTATATTTAAGCTCTAACTTTTCCTTTGGAGATATTCCTAATTTTTCTTTAGTAAAAGAATAGATATCATCACGAAATATAAACATAATTAAGCCAATTAAAGAAAACACTAATATTATACTTAAAGTAACTATTATAGTTTTTCGCTTTTTCTTATTAATATTAGAATTATTTTCTTCAATCACCTCTTTTTCTACTTTAGCCTCACTTACTTTTTCTAAGTCTTTATCTTTTGACCTTTTCTCGTTTTTTTTATTAGATTTTTTTTCAATATCTTCCATAATTAATCACCTCAAACTACAATCCTTTTCTCTTTTACATAGATAATTATACACCAAAAATATTAAAAAATCATTAAAAAAATATGAAAATTTAGTGAAATTTAATAAAAAATATCATATCACTATTATCATCTTATACAAATATAATACTTTTTTCAGCAACTATATAAATAGAAATTAAATTTCAAAAATCATATTGCATTTTTACTTTTATTTTATTTTATGTTATAATCAAAAAGGTTGCAGATAAATTATTAGTAACAAAAGCAACAAAGAGAAAGGAATTAAAGTGATTTTATGAATTCAATACCAAAACATATAGCAATAATCATGGATGGAAATGGTCGTTGGGCTACAGAAAAAGGCCAAAAAAGAAGTGAAGGACACAAAGCAGGTGCCAAAACCTTAGAACGACTTGCTTTACACGCTGAAAAATTAGGAATAAAAGTTTTATCCGTTTATGCTTTTTCAACAGATAATTTTAAAAGAAGTAAAGAAGAAGTTGATTATTTAATGAACTTAATGGTTTATTATTTAACTAATAAATTAAAAAAAGTTTGTGAAAAAAAAATTAAAGTTGTTTTTAGTGGTCGCAAAGACAATTTAAGAACTGATGTTATTAATGCCATGAATACTATAACCAATGAAACAAAAGATAATAATAAATGCATTTTAAATATTTGTTTAAATTATGGGGCTCAGGAAGAAATAGTAGATGCTTCGATAAAAATTGCTCATGATATTAATAATGGTAAATTAAAAGAAGAAAACTTAAATAGAAATAATTATTATCAATATTTATATCAAAATTTACCACCAATAGATTTATTAATTCGAACAGGTAAAGAACATAGATTAAGTAATTTTATGCTATATCAATCTTTTTATGCTGAAATATATTTTGTAGATACTTATTTTCCAGATTTTTTAGAAAAAGATTTAGAGGAAGCAATTAATTATTATGAAAATAGAGATCGCAGATTTGGTGAAGTTAAAAATAATTGAATTAGCTTAGATTTCATTATTTTAATTATTTATAAACATAAAATCATTAAACTTAAATACTTGTCATTAGCTAGTTTAAAATTAATTATTACATCAAAAAAAATTCTTCTTTTTATCTATTTCGTAAAGTTATTTTACATTATAAAAATATTGAACTATAAATTTTGATTATTGTACTCCAATTTATAAGAGAATTTTGGTTTGCAATTTTTATCAAAACTAAACTTTACTAGTAAGTCTTTAACAAGAGATATAATATTTATATTTTTTCATTCACTTTTATACATA
>CAYTGK010000082.1:0-1455 GCA_964437305.1 uncultured Muribaculaceae bacterium | reverse complement strand
TTGAAAGTCATTAAGAGTAGGCATTTCTACCTACTCTTAATAATTTTTATTCAAAATTTTTTTAGAAAAACTATTGTTTAACAAGTACTTTGGTACTTTGAGGTACATTTTGATATAAGAAACTTGCAGCTTCATCAGGTAAACGAACGCACCCAGCACTACCGTGATTCATAGCATAGTCATAACTACCAAAATTTTTAGCAGCTTCCCAAGGAGCATCATGAAATCCTTCTCCTCCATTAAATGGCATCCACAATATTTTAGATTCTACATTATTATGACTTGGACCAAAGTTATGAGAAGAAGATTTGGCATAAGGTTCAAAAAAGCCCTTATCGGTAGGTGTTTTTTTCTTACCAGTTGTGCATACACTTTGAAAAACAATATCCGTATTACAATAATAAGATACTATTTGATCACTAATGTCAACAACTAAGAAAGAGCCATTAATTAATTTAATATTTTCTTTGGGAATATAACCAACTTCACGACCTATAATCGCCAAACAATAAGAATCTTCAACAGTCAAAATTTGTACTAATTGAAAAGTATCCCCATAAGTTGAAAGATTCCAATTAGCATCATAAATTGGTGTCTCACTTATTAAATAACCAAGTTTTTGAACTTTAACATCATTAATTCCTGAAACATTTGCTTCTAAAACACTTCTTAAAGATTTTGTATATTCAGCTTTAACAAAACCAATTTTACCACGAGCTTTGGCAAGATACCATATATTATCAGGTTCAAAATTAATAACAGCTTTACCAATAACAGTCAATTCTTCATTTTTATCAAGTAAACATATATCTTTTTCTGAAATAGATGGTCCTAAACGGAAATGAACATTCGTCGTTGTCCGTATAATATCACTATAATCTTCTACCTTATAATATTCATCATTATAATCAACATTTGAATTTTGTAAATAATTAGAATTTACATAAGCTATAACATCTTTATAACGAATTAAATCCCAGTCACCAATTGATAAAATACGATTAACAATCGTGCCTTGGGGCAAAACACCCATTATGTAAGAATCAGTATTACTATTAATACGTAAATTAACGTTAGATGTTGTAACAACACTATCTCCTTGCCTACAATCAGTACTATAAACTGGCTCTGTTGATGTTTCTAACATAGACACAACTGTCGGATAAGAAATAGTTTCTTCAACTATTCCCATATCTTCTTCTTTAGGTATTGGAATTTGATTATCAGATAACTCATTAACAGCAATATGTTTATTATCATAATCTTTGTTATGAAAAGGATCAGCCAATACATAAGATCCAACACCAATAGATGTAGCAAGTAATAAAGATACTAAACGTTTATGAATTTTAATTTTACAAACTCCCTGATTTTGATAAGACTTTTTCATTCAACTCAACCCCTCTTTAATTAACGCCCTAATTATATCACATTTTAGTTACAAAGTCAAGAGCC
>CAYTGK010000081.1:0-4892 GCA_964437305.1 uncultured Muribaculaceae bacterium | reverse complement strand
TTTTTGTAAGCTTACTTTTAATACTGCCATGCACGTTATCTATGATATCAAATTTTTCTAAATTTCTTTCTATTTTTTGTTAATTGTATATTTTAACTTGATTTTGGCAAAAATATCAAGATAATTTTATTTTATGGTCAAAAATAACTAAAATATAACCTTTTAAAGCTTTTTTAAACTTTTACGTAAATATTCATGTAAAATCTTAATGTAGAAAATTAATTATTAATGCAAATTTTGTCGAATTTCAACAAAACCACTAAAGTAATTATTTTCTATTGATAATCTTTAATGTTCGCCTAAGTATTAAAGTTATCATCACTTCAAACTACTAGCTTCGGTTAGTAGTTTTTTATATAAAAAAAGACATCCCATGGATATCTATAAAGTCTTTGAATTATTCCCTAAACTATCTATTAGCTGTTGTAATTCTGAAATTTCAGGATTAATTCTATTCAAAACATCTTGCATCTCATTTCTTAATTTTATTAATTGCTTTTTTAATAAAATTATTGTTTGAAAATCTTCTTTTGTAAAATCAAAACCTTGATTTTTTTGTTTTACTATTTCTATTTGTCTTTCAACATCAGCTATTTGTATATTAATTGGTTTTAAAAGTGTATCTCGATAATTTTCTAAATTAATAATCCTATTTTTTAATAAAATTATTGACTGAAAATCTTCACTAGATATCCTATCTTTAAAAACAATCTTTATTCTATGTTTAATATTACTCATAATTTCCCCCATAAGTAAGAGTGTACCATAAACTAAAAATCTCGTCAAGCTAGTATTTTCTTATTTAAAAGCTACTCTAACCATTAATTTTGTTACAAAATAATTATCAAGTACTTCATAACTATAATCAAATTTTTTCCTATTTTTAATACTTTTAGCTATTTCATATAAACCTAATCCATGTCCTTTACCTTTGGTTGTATAACCATTATCTTCAATTTCTTTTAAATCAATTTTATCTTTATAAGTATTACCAATTAAAAAGACAAGCAAATCATCTTCAAGATAAATCATAAAATATAATTCTTTTTCTACAGATTCTGAACTAGCATAGATAGCATTATCAAAATATTCACCTAAAGTTTCCGTTAAAAAGCCAATTTCATTAACTTTAAATACACTATAATCAACTTTTCTAATCTCATTACTAATATCAATTGTCATCTTAAGTCTTAAATCTTCAGCTTTCGATAATTTATAATAAACTAAATATTTAATCGTATCTTGCATAATTCGATTAATTTTCATAAGCCAAGTATAATTTTTCTTTTTATAATCACCTAATAAACTATCTATATATTCAATAGCTGATTCTTTATTTGATTTAATATAACCTTTTATTGTAATAAGATTATTTTTATACTTATGAATTGTTGAACTATATTTCTCAATTAAATCAGAAGAATTTTCCATATATTCTTCTAAAAATTGATATTTTTCAAGTAATTCACATCTTTCAAGTAATTGCCTTATAAATAGAAAACTACATCCTAAAATACAAAGAGGAATTATAAAATTTATAATTAAATTTTTAATAGTTACACCATTATTAATTAAATTACAAATTGATAATAAAAAGGCTAATGAATCAATTATTACAAATAAAATAGCTGTATTTTCTTTTCTTATTTTTACTTTATAATGTAACTTATTAATTAGTTTTTTTAATGGCATAGCAATAATTATAGATAAAATAGAAACTAAAACTATTTCATAATGTATATTTCTGGTTAAATAATTTTTAAGATATAATTCATCTTTTAATGTAAAAATTATAGTTACCAAATAAGATAAGCTAAAATATATCAAACCAATACATAAATAAACAAAAATTGAATCATTTAATGGTTTATTAAATATAAGTTTTATTATTATAAATATACTAAAAAAATATACTATTGATTGATATTTAAAATTAAGGAATATCGAACTAAGACATAAAAGAAAGAGTAGGGGAATAAGAAATATTAACCTTGATTTTTTAATATCTTTAAATTTCATTTTCAAGAATATTTTACTAATTAAAAAAATACTTATAATAAAAACAAAATTAATTAAAAATAACTGAACTACAGTCCAGCAATCAATAAACATAGGCATCACTTAACATACACCTTTCTTCAAGTAGCTTACGTTTATCTCTTGATAAGCACGTTGTCGATTTTTCACCAAAGTAAATAATCGGGATACTAGAATTTAATTTCGTAATTCGAAAAACATTGACTATACAACTTCGATGAGTTTTGAAAAAACGAACATCTCCTGCAAGCATTTTTTCAACTTTTGCAATATTACTTTTATATATAATTGTATCTTGAGTTGTTTCAATTTCTAAATAATCTTCAGTTTTATTTTTTTCTATAAACAAAATATCATTATAAGGTATTCTAATAATTTCACCATCTTGTCTAAAAGATAAAAACTTATTACCAGTAAAAATCTCATAAATCTCTTGAAAGCAAGCCGTAAGTTGACTTTCTAAATCATCAAACTTAGATATAAAGTCCATCATTAAAATTTTGTTATGAAAAGCATTTTGAATTAAGTCTTGATGAGCTGTTACAATAATAATTTGATCATTCATTGTTTTTCTTAATCTTCGCACTTCTCTTGCTAAATCTAAGCCTGATTTTCCCTTTACTTCAATATCAAATATAAATATATTTTGTCCACTTAAATTTTTAATTTTTTCAAGAATACTTGGAGTATATTCTTTAAATAGATAGATTTTATATTGATCATTGTTATTCCCCATAAACTTATGGGCTGTATTCTCATAAATTTTAGCAAAGTATTCTTCATCTTCGTAAATTATAAAATTAATCATTAAATCTTCCTCTAAAAGTTTTTAAGCCTTTCATTCTTTCCTTTTATATTTTTACTGCTTTGACTAGTATACTGCTTTATTTATTTTTTTTCTTCTTTTTATCTTTTTTACCTTTAAAACTAATTTGTTTTTCCGTAACAATATTAGTTTTATTAACAAACCAAAATACTAAAATAAGTAATATTAAGTATATCCCAATTCGAATATATCTATTGATGTGTTCATTCATAGTATAAAATATAGATGCCATTGCAAAAAGGATATCTATTCCATAAATGATTAAAACGGTAGTTCGTTGTGAAAATTTCATTCCTAGTAATTGATGATGTAAATGCTGTTTATCAGCATCTGTTATTCTTTTATGATGACTAATTCTTCGAATAATGGCAAATAAAGTATCAAGAATAGGAATAGCAAGAAGTAATAAAGGAACAAAGACTGACGTTAAAACAGTTCCTTTAAATCCTAGAAGGGAAATAATTGCAATTATAAAGCCCATGAATAAAGCTCCCGAGTCTCCAGCAAAGATTTTAGCTGGATAGAAATTATGAATTAAAAATCCTAAAGTACTACCAAGCATAATAAGAGCTAAAGTAAATTCTAAGTTCATAGTTCGCCCTTGAAGAAAACAAATAATTATAATCGTGATAAAGAAAATAGATGAAATTCCTCCTGCTAAACCATCTAACCCATCAATTAAATTGATAATATTTACACAAGCAACAATAAAAAAAATTGTAATAGGATAAGCAAAATAACCAAAGTTAAGATTATAACCAAAGACTGTAATATCACTTAAAATAATTTCTCCATAAAAAACAATTACACAAGCTGCAATTAACTGCCCAATAAATTTAGTTCCAGCTGTTAAAGGTTTAATATCATCAATCATTCCCGTTAAAATAATTATGAAACTTCCAATAAGAATCGAGTTCATCTTCACCGTATTTTGTCCAAACAACATATATCCAATTAAAAAAGCAAAAAAGATACCTAAGCCCCCCAATCTTGGCATTGGTTTGGTATGAACTTTCCTTTCATCTGGTATATCAATAGCATTTATATGAAATGCAATTTTTTTTACAAATATTATAGACACTGCTGAAATTATTAGAGTAACTATAATAACTTTTAAAGAATATAAAATTGTATTACTGTTAACCATAGTTTTCCTCCAAAATTAGTTTTTTTAAAATTATTCTACGTTTTTTCCCTTTTTATATCACATATAAGATTATATCATTTACTATAAAAAAAAACTAGTAGTTTTTTGGACTTTTAAAGCCTAATTTTCTATTTTTTGTTACCATTCACAGTTAAATTTTTTGATATATCTTTTATACCAAAATTTATAATATTTTTACTTTGCCATTTATATATAATAATATTAAAAATTCGTCGATGATTTTCCATAATATATAAGGGTTTACAAAGATTTTATTATAAAAAAGGTTAATTTTTCTAATAAATATAATCTATAAATTCGTCGAACTCATTATGTAAAATTATCTTTTTTAGAAAAACGTTAAATTTACTTATAAATCAAGCATTTCCAGCTTTTATATTGTTTTATCATCGACGAACTTTTTAAGGTATTTTTGCAAAAAAGTATTGCTTTTTTAACTTACCTATGGTATAAGTATATTATGAACATTGAAGTTTTACCTTACTCATTGGAGTTTTGAAACATATTAGCTGCTACTCTTTTTAAATTTTTTTTCATTTGTTTTACCTTACTCATTGGAGTTTTGAAACTCAGTATCTGTGTTATCATCTGGTACGATAACGTCTTCGTTTTACCTTACTCATTGGAGTTTTGAAACTTTACTTATCTTTCCATTATATCCTACTCTTGTTTCAAGTTTTACCTTACTCATTGGAGTTTTGAAACCATGCTCACAAAAGGCTTAAATAACATCGCTTGTAACCGTTTTACCTTACTCATTAGAGTTTTGAAACTTTATGATTTTTGCCATGTTTGGCTCCTTTCCTGTTTTACCTTACTCATTAGAGTATAAAAAAACATCTAACTGAATTTTTTAATTCA
>CAYTGK010000080.1:0-5171 GCA_964437305.1 uncultured Muribaculaceae bacterium | reverse complement strand
AAAAAAATATCTTAGATTTTATTCTAAGATAGCTTTAATTCTTCTTACTCCAGCACTACTGGCTTCTTCTTTAATTATTTTAAACTTACCTAATTCCTTAGTATTTTTTACATGAGGGCCACCACATAATTCATGAGAAACATTACCAATAGAATATACTGTTACAATATCAGGATATTTTTCTATAAACATACATTCTGCTCCAGAAGCAATAGCTTCTTCTTTGGGCATTTCTTTACAAGTTACTTCTAAACCTTCTTGAATCCAATTATTTACTAATTCTTCTACTTGTTGTTTTTCTTCCTCCGTTAATTTATGATCACAAGAAAAATCAAAACGCATTCTTTCACTAGTAATATTACTTCCCTTTTGATGAACATTTTTATCAACCACTTCTTTTAAAGCAGCATTTAATAAATGAGTAGCAGTATGATATTTTGTTTCCATTTCCCCATGACTAGCTAAACCACCTTTAAATTTACCTTCATTAGCACTACGAGAAAGTTCTTGATGTTGTTTAAATTTTTCTTTAAAACCTTTTTCATCCACTTTTAAACCTCGTTCACTAGCTAGTTCGATAGTTAATTCGATTGGAAAGCCATAAGTATCATATAAATGAAAAGCTGTTGTAGCATCAATATCTTCATGATTTTTAGTCATTTTTTCAAATTCTTTTAAACCTTTTTCTAGAGTTCGATTAAATTTTAATTTTTCATTTCTTAATACTTCTAAGACCACATTTTCGTTTTCTGCTAATTCTTTATAATACATTTTATATTTATTAATAATTTGTTTAGCAAGTTGTTGATCCCAATCACTATCAATATCTATATTTAATTGTTTAGCATGACGGATAGCTCGACGAATTAATCTTCTTAATATATAGCCTTGATCAGTATTTGATGGTTTTATACCTGCGGGATCTGCAGCAATAAATACGGAAGTTCTAATATGATCGACGATAATTCGCATACTTTTTTCATTTCCTTGATAAGATAATCCTGAAATAGATTCAATTAATTCAATACTATCTTTCCAAATACTAGATAAATAATTATCATTAACACCTTCTAAAATAGCAGTTGTTCTTTCAACACCCATACCGGTATCGACATTCTTTTTTGGTAAAGGACGAATGGTTCCATCACTTTCTTTAAAAAATTCCATAAATACATTATTCCATATTTCTACAAAGCGATCATCTTCGACATCAAATACTTCAGGTATTTCATCATCACTACGAAAATAAAAGATTTCCGTATCACTGCCACATGGACCACTTTCTCCTGCAATCCAAAAATTATCATCTTTAGTTTTAGCAATGCGTTTTTCATTAATACCTAAACTTAACCATTTTTGATAACTAATTTCATCAAAAGGAATATCATCATTACCAGCAAAAACAGTTACTCCTAAACGTTCTACCGGAATATGTAAAACCTCTGTTAAGAACTCAAAACTCCAGGCAATAGATTCTTCTTTAAAATAATCTCCTAAACTCCAATTTCCTAACATTTCAAAAAAAGTATGATGAGTAGTATCGCCGACACTTTCTAAATCATTAGTACGAATACATTTTTGATAATCACAAAGTCTAGTTCCATAAGGATGTTTTTGACCCATTAAATAAGGCACTAAAGGTTGCATTCCCGCCGTATTAAATAAAACTGAAGGATCATTTTCTGGAACAACTGGAGCAGAAGGAATTTGCTTATGACCTTTCTTAATAAAAAATTGAATATATAAATCTTTTAAATTCATGATAACACTTCTCTTTCTATAATTTCTTGGGCATATTTAGTTAAGACACTATTATTTTCATTCCATATACTATAATCAAAATTAGGATAGTTAATTAATTCCCGTTCAGTAATATGTTCTTGTTCTTCTTTAGTTAAATTGTTTTTCCGTTTACTTAATACTTGAATAGTAAGACAAGAATACTTACTTTTTTGCATATCGATAATTTCTGTTTTTAAACGAACATCACTGATAACAACAATATCAGCATATTTTTCATATATTCGAAAATCTTCTAACATTCTTTTAGTAAAAAAATGTTCATCTTTTAAAGTATAACGAATATAACTTCCTTCCTCTTGTAAAAATTTACGAGGTTTAATAGTTAAATTATCACCTAATATTTCTTGAGCATACATTTTTAAATATTTACTGTATTCGGTTTGGATCGCTCGTAACCCTTTGGTTTTGGCATATTCAACGATCTTTTTTCCTAAAAGAGTTTTACCACTACCTGAAGTTCCCGCAATTAAAATAACTTTCATATTTCCTCCTAAAAAAAGACCACAAAAATACTCGAACAAGGAGCAATTCTGCGGTACCATCCTTTAGTTTACTTTCTTTTTATAACGAGTTAACCCGATGAATTTCAAATAAGTAGCCCTTTAATTTTATTCTTTATCTATTTCCACCTATCATAGACTCTCTTTAAAAGAATATAAATTAAGTTCTTATCGTCATCAATTCATTAATTTTGAAATAAATTATATTTATTTTTTATAAAAGCTACAATTACTTTTAATAAAGCAATACATGGAGTAGCTAAAATCATTCCTATTATACCAAAGAAATGTCCAAAAATCAAAAGACCAATAATTATTGTAACTGGATGTAATTTCATCGTTTTACTCATGACAATTGGTTGTAAAATGAAATTCTCTAAACATTGAATTACTACACATATTATTAACGTCATAAAACCAATAAAGGTATTTTGACTAAAACCGACGATAACTGCTACGGCTCCGCCAATATAAGGACCAATATAAGGAATTAAATCAGTAATACCACAGAATAAACCAAATAGTAATGGAGCTTGTAAACCAACAATAGCAAAACCAATCGAATCACCAACAAAGACCATAGTAGCTATTAAAAGAGTACCATTGACTGTTTTTCGTACTTCCCCACCAATATTATTTAACAATACTTGGGCTTCAAATTGATGTTTTTTAGGAATTAAACTTAAGAAATGTTTTGAAATTGAATCAAAATCAAACAACATATATAAACCAACAAATAAACCCATAACAATAGTAAACATACTTGAGAAAATATTGACCATTAAATTTAATACTTTAGTGGGAATAACATTAGTTAATTCGGTCATTTTTAATTCTAAAGTAGCTAACAAATTATTTTTAATGTTAACCATATCTATTCCTTCCAACGATGAAAACTTTTCAAAGAAATGATTAATACCATCTTTAGCATCATTAAAAATAGCTGGTAAATTACTAAATAAATCATTTAATTGAACATAAATAGTTGGGACTAAAAAACACAAGAATATGACTAATATAATTAAAAATAAAGCATAGACAATAATTGAACTCCACACTCGACTAAGACCTTTTGATTCTAACTTTTTTACTAAGGGATTAAAAAGCCAGGCAATAGCAAAGCCGATAAATAAAGGAGCTAATACTTTTAAAAGTTCTACTAAAAAAGCAGAAATACCCCATTCTTTAATCAAAATAGTGACAATAAAGATTATGGCAATAACCATAACTACATATAATAAATGTAATATTTTCCGAGAAAAATCAATAACTTCATTGACTCCCGGTATATTTATGGTTTCTTTTTTATTCTTTTTTTCCATCTTATCATCCCTTTAAAACATTATAACACAAAACATTTAAATTTATTCGATAACTCCATCTAAACTAAAACTTTTGGCAGCCATAATTTTGACAGGAACAATCTGACCAATATTTGTGCTATCCCCTTCAATATTTACTAACTTCATAGTATCAGTATAACCATATAATTTATTAGCATCTTTTTCACTAACTCCTAATATTAAAACTGGTACTGTTTTTCCTAATAATTTTTGATTATTAACTAAAGAATAATGATTAACAATTTTATTTAGTCTGGCTAATCTTTCTTCTTTAACTTCTTTAGTAATATTATCTTTAATTAAACTTGCTGGTGTTCCCTCACGGGGTGAATAAATAAAAGTAAAGGCACCGTCAAATTGACACTTTTGCACGACATCTAAAGTTTCTTGAAAATCCTCTTCCGTTTCATTAGGAAATCCTACAATAATATCAGTAGTAATACTAACATTAGGTATTTTTTCTTTAATTTGGGAAAATAAATGTAAATATTCTTCCTTAGTATAACGTCTACCCATTAATTTTAAAATACGATCACTACCACTTTGAATTGGCAAATGAATATAAGGCATAATATTATCATATTTAGCAATAACATCGATCATTTCATCAGTAAAATCCCAAGGATGACTAGTTACAAAACGAATTCTTTCAATTTTAGTTTTAGCAACATTTTCTAATAATTCCTTAAATGATACTTTATTTTCTAAATCTTTACCATAAGCATTAACATTTTGACCTAATAAAGTTACTTCTTTATAACCTTCTTTTTTTAAATTTTCGACTTCTTTAATTATTTGATCCATTTCTCTACTTCTTTGTTTTCCTCTCGTATAAGGAACAATACAATAGGTACAAAATTTATCACAGCCATACATAATATTAACCCAAGCGGTAATTTTCGAATCACGTTTATATCTTATATTTTCAAAGACATCCCCTTCAATACTATAAACTTCTATATCTTGATTTTGCGCTTGTTTAGCTTTTATAATCATATCCGGTAATTCATTAATATTATGCGTACCAAAAACAATATCAACATAAGGATGATTTTTTTGGATTTCTGAGACCACATTTTCTTCTTGAGACATACAACCACCCACACAGATTAATAATTCCGGTTTCTCATGTTTTAAATGTTTACATCTTCCTAAATATCCAAATACTTTATCATGAGCATTTTCTCGAATAGCACAAGTATTTAAAACTACAATATCGGCTTCATTTAATTCCGTTGTTTCGGTGAATCCCAATTTTTCTAATTGATAACGAATTTGTTCCGAATCATGGACATTCATTTGACAACCATATGTTTTTAAAAAATATTTTTCTTTAGAAAATGTATTAGTATAATCATAAGTATTTTCTTTGACATTAACTTTTTGATTAGTTCTTTTCTTAGCATCATCAAGACTAGGTAAACGCATACAATCATCTCTTTCTTTACCATTATATCATTTTTTCATAACGCCTACTTATTATAAATGAAAACATAAAAAAAGCCAAATACTATTGACTTAATTA
>CAYTGK010000079.1:0-5389 GCA_964437305.1 uncultured Muribaculaceae bacterium | reverse complement strand
TAATCATTCTTAGCAACTAACATCAAACCACTTGTATCTTTATCAAGTCGATGAACAATTCCAGGTCTATCTTGATTATTACTTAAATTATGTTTTCCAACTAATGCATTAACTAGTGTATCTTCATAATTACCAGGAGCTGGATGAACAACTAAACCTGATTGTTTATTAATAACCATTAAATCATCATCTTCATAGATAATATCAATCTTAATGTTAGATGGTTTTATTAAGGAATTATCTTGTTTTATATTATCAACTATTTTAATAATATCTCCAAGTTTAACTTTATAATTATTACTAATCTTTTCTTCATTTACTAGAATCATTTTATCTTTAATTAACTTTTGAATTTTACTTCTTGAAAATTCCGTTTCTTCACTTAAATATTTATCTATTCTTAAATTATCTTTAGTTTCTACTTTTATTTCCATATATTTCCTTTCGAATTACTTCAATTATAATTAAACAAACACCAATTACAATAAAACTATCAGCTAAATTAAAAATAGGTGCTGAAAAATTGAATATTTTAAAATCAAAATAATCAATTACTCCTTTATAAATGATTCTATCAAATAAATTACCTGAAATACCTGAAATTAACAAACTATAATATATCACTTTATAATTATTAAGTTTTTCTTTAAATATATTGTAAATTAATGCACCTAAAACAACAATTCCTAAAATACTTAAAAATAATTGTTTTCCTTCTAAAATACTAAAAGCAGCTCCATCATTAATAACATAAGTTAAACTAAAGAAATTAGGTATTAAGGTAATACTTTCATAAAGTTCAAGATTGGTTTTAATAAGAGTTTTTATTAATATATCTATTGCAAATAAAATTATACTAAGTATTAAAATTTTCTTTTTCATATAATCACATATCTATTTTAACATAAAATTAAAAAAATAGTTATAGTAAATTATAACTATTGTAATTTAATCCAAAAATGTTTTTTTCATAATATCTGGATAATCACCAATTAAATTTAATTTATTATATAATTCTTTAGCTAAATCAGTAGCTTTACTTCCTCTTAAATAATCAAAAATTGAGGACATTTCATAAGCACTACCAAGATATAAGAAAACTTCTTTATTTAAATTAACTTCTTGTTTTATTAAAATTAAATTAATCATTTCATAAGCAAATACATAATATTCAACATCTATATAATTAAGATCAGTAGTCGTAACTGCAAACCCAATCTTAGCTTTTAGACCTTTATTTTTAAATAAAGTTACAAGATTTCTACTTGCACTATGGATAAATAAATCTAAATTTTCTTTTCCCTTTAACATAGCTTCTAAATTATCTAAAAATAAATTTATCTTTTCCATTAAGGCTTTTGTTTCTTCTTCAGTTACACATTTATGTTCTAAAGGAATAATATTTAACATTACTTTTCCTTTATAATTAGTATTGTTTAAATAAGAAAGAACATCATCTAACATAACCATTTCTAAATTTTTTAGTTGATTATAAGTATTTGAAAAAATTGATTTAACAAGTTCATCATTACCACTTGTTAAATTAAAAATAACAATTTTATCATCTTTAGTTACTCCAACATTCAAACTAATTCCATCTATAAACTCCAAATTAACAACATTATTAAAAAATTCTTGAATATTATATTTAATACTTTTTTGAATAATCAAATTCATTAAATCACCATTAAATATTATGTCTTTAAATTAAATATTTTCCAAAAAATAAACATTTAATCTTTAAAAGACTAAATGTTTAAAAGTTAATTTCCAGATTCTTGATGTTTGACAATAATTAAACCTTCGGCTACTTCTTCTAATGCTTTTCCGATATTCTTAGTGGATTTATACTTCTGACTTGGCATTTGTAAGTAGTTCGTTTCTTTAATCTGTCTACTTCGCTTGGCCGCTATATGAACAAGTTCATATTTTGAAGATACAATATTAAGTAATTTGTCAATTGATGGATATATCACACTTTTCACTCTCCCTCTATTATTAGAATAATATGAGACAAGAAAATATGCAAGTAAATATCTAAAATTTGACACTTATTTTACAAAAAAATATGTTAAGATTAATCATTCTTAACATATGCAATATATGGAAAATTTCGATATTTTTCATTATAATCAAGTCCATAACCTATAACAAATAAATCATCAATTGAAAACCCAACATAATCAGCATCAAATGAAACCATGCGTCTTGCTTTTTTATCTAATAGAACACAAGTTTTAAGTGATTTAGGTTTAAAATCATTAATATATTGAACTAAATATTTTAAAGTTCTTCCAGTATCAACAATATCTTCAACAATAACAATGTTTCTTCCTTCAATATTTTCTTTTTTTAAAGGAATTTTTAAAGTTATATTTCCAGTTGAATTTTCTCCTTCATAACTAGATACTCGAACACAATCAAGATAACATGGTCCAGTATATTTTTTCATTAAATCAACTGTAAAAAACATAGCTCCTTTTAATACAGAACAAAAAAGAACTTCTTCATCTCCATAATCTTTTTTAATCATCTCAGCTAATTCTTTAATTCTATCTTGTAATTTTTCTTCATTAATTAATATTTGCATTTTTTCTTCCATATCACTCACTCCTTAAATATACTGATATTATAACATTGAAATTTATTAATGTAAATTATTTTTTGCTAACTTTAAAAGAACAATACTAAATTTTAGCTTTGTCAAGTAATATATCAAAAAGTATCTTTATCATGAATATAAAAATTTATCTAAGCTTTTAGTTACAATTGTTAATCAAGTTCTTTAGATTAATTAAATAAATTTAAAATATTTTCAAATATTTCTTTAATATCTAATTTAGTAAAATAAATAATTAATAAACTTAGCATAATAAAAGGTCCAAAAGGAATTATATGTTCCCGATTTTTAATAAGTAAAAACATTGAAACTGGTAAAGCTATAATACTAGCTAAAAGAATTACCATAATAGAAAGAAATGGATCAAGAGTAAGTCCTACTAAGAACATTAACTTTATATCTGCTCCTCCCATACTTTCTTTATTAAATATTTTATTCCCCAATAACATAATTAAATACATTATTATAAAAGCAAGTATTCCATATCCAATTTGAATTAAAGAATTTAGTATCCCTAATCGAAAAAAATTAACAATAATAACAATGATAGATGGTATGATAATAAATCTATCTGGTATTAACAAATAAGATAAGTCGGAGACAATTACTAAAATAAATGTACTTACTAAAGTTAAAGCAATAATTAAATCTAAAGATAGGCCAAATGAATGATAACAAACCGTAAAAAGAATTGCTGTTGCAAGTTCAGAAAAGGGATAAAGCCATGATAATTTGGCTCCACATTCCCGACATTTTCCTTTTTGAATTATAAAAGATATTAAAGGAATTAATTCATACCATTTTAACTGATGTCCACATTTTGGACAATGACTTCTTGGTTTATTAACAGATTCTCCATTAGGAATTCGCATACCACAGACATTAAAGAATGAGCCTAAACAAAGTCCTATCAAGAAAAAAGTAATATAATAACATATTTTCATAAATACCTCTAAATTATTTTTATATAGGTCAAACATTTATTGATTGATATAAGTCAAACATTGGTACAATAATCGAAATGATAATTAAACCGACAATAAAGGTCAACATAACAATCATAGCTGGCTCTACTAGACTTTTAACTTGCTTAGTTGCATTTTGATATAAGTTATCATAATATTTAGCAACTCTTTCCATCATAGTTCCAAGTTTACCAGTTGATTCACCTGTTACAATCATTTCATAAGCAACTATTGGAATATATGGATTGTCTTTAAAAGCATCTGATATTTTACCACCACTATTTAAATTCTTTACAGTTTTTATAATTATTCGCTTATAAATTTCATTATCGGAAACTTTAATTAAAACATCCATACTATCAGTAATAAATACCCCATGATTTAAAAGAGAGGCAAAAGTTTTAGCAAATGTAGATATTTCACTATACATAATAATATTTTTAACAACGGGAATTTTTAAATATATATATTGCATAATAGCACGAAATTGTGTAACATTTCGATATAAAACTATATAAAGTAATAATATCATAATTATAATAATTAACATCTCAACTAAATTATTTTTTACAAAATTACTAAAAGCCATTGTTATTAAAGTGATTTTGGGTAATTCCGTATTCCAATTAGTAAACATATCAACATATTTTGGAACAATAACATTAAGAACAAAGACAATAACAGCAATTGCCATTATAAGAACAATTGTTGGATAAGTCATGGCACTTTTCAATTCCTTTTTAGTTTTATCAATTGATTCATAATAATCAGCCATATCATCTAAAATAGAAGGTAAATCTCCTGTTAGTTCTGCTGTTTTAACCATATTTACTAGTAATTTTGGAAATATTTTAGGCTGATGAGACATAGCATCTGATAAACTTTCTCCTGCAAGAAGATCAAAAACTATCATATCATAAATCTTCCGAACTAAAGGTTTAACTGATTGTTTAGCTAATATTCGATAAGATTCAATCAAAGGAATTCCTGCTTTTAAGTAAGTAGATACTTGGGTTAAAGCAAATGACATTTCCCCTATTTTAATTGGCGAAGTTAAAACTATAGAAGTTGTTAAAACACTCTTTTTTAATGCTTTTATCTCAACTATTTCATATCCTTCATTAATTAAAAATGATTTGGCTTGTTCAATATTATAAGCCTCAAAAGTTCCATATGCAAATTTACCATTTTTCTTTTTATATTTATATTGAAAAGGAATCTTTTCTGTTTCAGTAACCGTATCGCTTGCTTCTTCAAGACGGTTTGTATTTCTTTTAACATCTTTAAAAACATCTTCTTCAATAAACAAATCTTTAATTTTATTTTTTTTACCAATAAGGATATATATTAAGCCAACTACTCCTTTATATGCATAAGTAAAAACATTATCCTTAGTTATCATCTTATCCCTCTATTCTTTATTTTATAATATCATATTTTCTAAAGATTTACAATTAACTATTTGCAGTTTGATTATTTTTTAAAATTTTAAAGTAATTATTTTTAAGGACATCATCATTCTTTTTAATTAAATTATTAATTTTATCACTCATCAAAGTAATATAATCAGGAGTTGCATTTAAACCTTTAACAATCTCTCCGTTTGAGTTTACATAACGTTTTCCATCATACCAAGAAAAATCATTAAAGAAAACATAACCAGAATATGCATCATCTAAAGCATCTTCCCCAATATAATAATTAGGATGTTCATATAAATTAAATAAATTTAATAAAGTTGGAAGAATATTTAATTGACTAGTTGTTTTTTTAACTTCTGTATATTTCATATCACTACTCCAAA
>CAYTGK010000078.1:0-5423 GCA_964437305.1 uncultured Muribaculaceae bacterium | reverse complement strand
TTTAATTTAAAAATAAAATTAGACATTTTCAAATACCTCTATAAATAGAGTATTAAAAACATCTAACTTTGTATAGGCTATTTTAAAACAATTCCATCACCATAAGATTTATTTCCAAATAATTTTTCTAAATCAACATTTTTATTTTCAAAAATATAATCATAAACTTCTTCTGTCATCATAAGTCCTTTTTTAACAACTCTATCATATAATTCTAATAAAGATTCTCGACTTTTTATACTTATATCCTTTAAATTATACCATTCTTCATGCTTTAAATTTAAATAAAATTCATCATTATCAAGAGGAAAATTATAAGATAAATATCTTATATCTCGAAAAAAAAGTGAAGCAAAAATATTAATAACGTTATAAACCTTTCTTTTTAAACCCGTACTATCATATCTAAATATTTTAAAAAAATTTCGCATATCTACAACAGCTTTATAATAATATTCTCCAATATTATCTTCCTGAAAAACATCTTTAAAAGCCTTATTTAATAAATCAACAATATCTTGATTTCTTTCAACTTTAAATAACTCATCATGTATTTTAAATTTTCTATAATCACCTTTTTCATATTTATTAATAAAATAGTTATCTAAATAAGCTTCAATTTGAAAATGTCCATCTCTTTCTGTGAAATGTTTCTTTTTCATACCATTAGCTTTAAAAGTAACATATGGATGAATTGTCGAATCAGCAACATAATGAGCAATTAACCCAGCTAGATACATAAATTGATCCATGTTTTTAGACTTTTTTATCTGATTAATAAGATTGATAAAAAACGCATTTATTTTACTATTATGTGCTTTATTACCTAATTTATTTATCCTATTAAAAGGCATTAAAATCATTTTATAGAAATATAAAACATCAAACCCCGATGAAAACATTAACATTTCATTTAAATTAGTAGTTGTTATTTTCGATTTAATTTTTATATCTAATTTCTTATATATATCTTTAGCTATATAAGCATGTGTCATTGTTGATGGCATTCATACCTCCTTTAAAAAAACTAACATTGTTAGTTTATTTTATTTCTGTTATTACTCGAATATTATTACTTTCATAATATTTTATAGTAACTTTTTGATTAATTTTTATAAATGGTAACAATTCTTTATTGACTTTAATACTTACAGAATAACGATTATTATTAGTATCAGTTAAATAGTAATAAGTTATTCCATCTATAACAGCTGAATTAATTTCTTTAATTACAATATCTATATTAGTTAAATCGTTAGCATTCCCTGAGTTATCACTTAAATAAACTCTTGCAGCTTCTTCAATTCCTAAAGATGCATCACTAGTTACAACTTTTTGATAATCAACAACATCAACAAAAGCATACATTTTTACAAGACCAGCATTATCTTTTAATGATAGTAAATATGTTGGTTTATTATTTAAATTAATTAAAAGTGGAAACGTAGAACGATACTTTTTATCTTGAACAACCCCTTCAGCACTAGCCATAGCTGAATATTCTTCAGCTCCTGGAACACTATAAAATTTTGTTTCTTTAGTTCGCATATTAGTTAAAATAAATCCTAAATTTGATTCATCAGATGATACTGAAGTTACTCCAGTATAAAGGTAAACATCATCATTCATCGTCAAATAAGTATAACCATCTGTTGTATTAACAACTCCTTTTTGTCCAAAGATAGAATTAAAGAAACCATTTTTATATTCTCCCCAATCATCAAATTGTTCAATAATTAAATTAGCATCATATACATGATCTATCCACGTTGGTACTTCTCCTACTTTATACCAACGACTTTTACCAGTAATTGGATCTAAAACTACAACTCCTGATACTTCTCGTCTTAAACCTACTCCTTTATAAGCTAACGTTTCAACTATCCAATATGGGTTACCATCATTATCAATTTCAAAACTCTTTTCTCCCAATATCTTAGTTGGATAACTAAGCCGAAGTTTTCTATCTAAATTTTCAAAAAACATAGCTGATGGCATATATTTCATACCTTTTTCAAGTCTTACTAACTTAGCCTCTCCATTAACTGAATTAACTGTAATGTAACCTTTTATCCCCTCACTTCGATTGGTAAAATATTTTATAATTGAAGCATACTCTAAAGGAGTTACTCTTATTATATCATTATTATAATTAATTTGCGTATATAAATTTGAAACATAGAACTGACTAACTAAATCCGTCATAGAACCCATTGTTCTATCCCCTAACTTTTGACTACTTTCTTTATCTAATAAAGGAATAGACTTAAAATCAACAGCTGGAACATCAGAAGAAAAATCTTTCGTTTCATCAATTTTAATTCGATTAGCATAAGCATTTGCATTAAAAATTGGTGAACAAACCAAATTAATTAAAATAATTAAAACAACAATAATAGGAATTATTATAGTTAATCTTCTCAAAGAAAATATTGAAGATTTATTATTTTTATTAAAAAATTGGAATGTTTTTAAGTTTCCAAATGAACTTATTATAATATAAATTGCTAAAATTAATATTATAAATACCCAAAATGTTATATCAGATATATTCAAAGGTGGTAACATAAAGTAATACATAATTAAAGCAATAACTAAAGTTATTAAAATATTAATTAAATTCTTTTTCATATTATTTCTCCTCTTTATTAACAGTTAATATATCAAGAGCTTTTTGTAATTGACTATCATATTTAGTTTGCTCATTTTCCGTTTCATATTCAATTTCATAATCTGGTTTAATTCCTTTACCATCAATTGAATTACCATTTGGAGTTAACCATTCTTGAAATGTATATTTTATACTAGCTCCATTTGATAACTCTTGAGTTTTCTGAACTTTGCCTTTTCCATAAGTTGTTGTTCCAATAACTTTAGCCCCATATTTTTCTTTTAATGAAGCTGCTGTAATTTCACTTGCTGATGCCGAACCACTATTAACTAAAATAGCAATTGGATACTCACGTTTTACATCTGTTTTATCTAAAATCTTTTCAACCTTATTCTTTGTTTTAAGCTGATATATTACTTCACCCTTTTTTACAAATAAAGAAATTATATCATTAGCTGCCGTTAAATAACCACCACTATTGTTCCTAACATCAATTATCAAAGAATCAATTTTTTCTTTTTCTAAATTCTTCAACTCTTTTTCAAATTGTTTAGGTGTATTAGCTGCAAAAATATCAATTATTAAATAACCAATCTTTTTATTATTATATTCAATTATTTCTTTTTTAACTGAAGTAATATCAATATTTTTTCTTTTAACTTCAAAAGTAAGTTCCTTTTCTTCTCGTACAACTGTTATTTTAACAGTTGTATCTTCCTTTCCTTTAACCATATTGGAAATATCAGTTAAAGATTTATCTTTAATATCTTTATCATCAACTTTCTTTAATAAGTCTTTATCTCTAATTCCAGCCTTATATGCTGGTCCATCTTTATTAACATTTTGAAATTCTATTTTTCCATTACCATAATCAACTATTTCTGTACCAATTCCAACATATTCACCCTTTACTTTTTCCAAAAAAGCTGTACTTGCTTCTTCATCCATATATACAGAATATGGATCTCCTAAATAATTAACCATCCCATTAATCCCTGCTTCAAGTAATCCTTCTTCTGATACATCTTCGTAATATTCATTTAAAATCTCGGTATAGGTTGCTACAAACTCATTTAATTCTTTCTTAATTCCAACATTTAATGCCCCTTTTCGATACATTAAAATACCACCTATAAACATTCCAAAAATAGCTGTAATTATCATTAATGCTACTACTTCCATTAAATTAAATTTATTTTTTTTATTAATAAAATTCGTGCTTTTTTTAAATGTTGTCTTAACTTTTTCTATACCACTTTTTATTTTATTTTTCATTAAACTTTCTCCTCGTATAAATTATATTACTATCATATCACATTTTTCCTATTAATAAAATGAATTTTTTTGAAAAAAGAACTATTTTTCAATTAATAGTTCCAACTTTTCATCATACTTTAGTAATTTACCATAATAATCTTTATTATTACCTTTAAATAGTCCATGTTTAGAGTTACTATACCCAGTTATAATATAGGAATTAGTACTATTTTTATCAGTTGAAGAAGAAATTGCTAAATCAATATCGGTTAAAACATCATTTTTTTCTCCTCCATATGCTTTCGTATCTATAATTTTTCCAGAATAATCAAAAGTAACAATTATCCCTTCCGTCATATTTTTTTTATAATTTAAACCTTTAATGTCAATGTCTTGAGAATTTGTATAACCAATTGCTACAATTTTATCATCAAGTAGTATTAAAGAATTAAATCTATCATTAAGACTACCACCAATTGAATAAGTATCAACTAAATCACCTTTCATATTAAAGATAATAATACCAGCATCATATTGATAAAGAAGATTACCTTTATCATCTTTTTCATTGCTTGTATTAACTCCCGATGCTATATAAATTTTATCATCTTTAACTTCCAAGTCATACATTCCATAAGTATCTGTAAATTCATAATTGTTTTTCCATTCCATATCACCATTTAATTTATATTTAACAAGAAGTCCATAATTAATTGCATCTTTTCCAGAAACAATATATCCATCTTTAACTTCTACAATATCTTCAAAAATTCCTGATTTATTACCACCAAAGTTATTATACCAAATAACATTACCATCAAAATCATATTTAACTATAATACCTCCACCAGTAACATGATTACCAATTTCCATATTTTCATAAATACTTTGCCCAACTACAATTATACCATCTTTAACAATTAATAAACTCTTAAATTCCGTATCTCCTAAAACTTGATAATTTTTACTCCAAATCATATTTCCATTTAAATCATATTTAACAATCAATCCATCTCTTGTATTAACACTTAATTGACTCTTATCATATACGTAGCTTCCAACAGCAATAATAAATTTATCATTTGCTTTAGCATCATAAAAAACGGAATCATAATCTGTTTTAAAAGTTTTTTCAAATACAACATTCATTTCATTATCATATTTAACTAATTTAGCTTGTTCAGCATAAACTTTATTAATTTTTCCATCTTTACCACTATCATATTCATAAGTAAAAGGAGTATTATATTTACTATATTTAAAGTTACTAGACCCTGCTGCAAGATAATATTTATTATCTACATTTTCTATACTATTTAATGTATCAATATATGAAATTGCATTATCTCTCTTAGCATTAATTAAAAGCATTGCTATAACTTCAATTACAATTATTGAAACACAAATAATCATGATTACCTTAGCTACACTTTTTAATTTTGTATAATCTTTAATTTCTTTTTCTTCTCTTTTATTTTTTTCTTTCTCTACTTTTTTATTTTTTTCTTTTTCTACTTTTTTATCTTTATTTTTTTCTTCTTTTTTATCTTTTTCT
>CAYTGK010000077.1:0-5440 GCA_964437305.1 uncultured Muribaculaceae bacterium | reverse complement strand
TAATTAATAAGGAATTTAATTGCTAAGAATAAAATATACATGATATAATAACAAGTAGCGAAAGGTGATCATATGAAAGTAATTTTACTTAAAGATGTAAAAGGCCAAGGGAAGAAAGATACTATCTTAGAAGTAAGTGATGGCTATGCTAATAATTATCTTATCAAAAATAAATTAGCTGTTCCTTATTCAAAAAAAAGCAAAGAAGTACTAGATGATGAATTAGAAACACGACGGATAGAAGAAGAAAATAATTTAAAAAAATGTCAAGAATTAGCGACAAAGTTAGAGAAAATAACCTTGAAATTTAAAACTCAATCTGGAAAAGATGGTAAAATATTTGGATCTATTTCGACGAAACAAATTCAAGAAGAATTAAAAAATATGGGGTATACGATTGATAAAAAATGTATTCATTTAAATAATGTTTTAGACTCTTTAGGAGTTCATGAAATAGAAATTGAATTACATAAAAAAGTTAAACCGATTGTTAGAGTAGAAATTAGTAGTAAGTAAAAGAGGGTGAAACATATGGCTGGACGGAAAATGCCTCAAAATAATGAAGCCGAAATGAGTGTATTGGGAGTTTGTTTTTTAAATAAATTTGCCTTAGAGAAAGTAACTGAAGAATTAGATGAAAGTATGTTTTATCAAGAAGCTAATAAAAAGATTTTTAAAGCTTTGTTAGAATTACATAAAACAAATACTCCGGTTGATATTACAACAGTTAAGAATGAATTAGATAAACAAAAGAATTTGTCTGCTGTTGGGGGATTAGAATATATTAGTGAAGTTATTGATTCGGTAGCTACTACTGCTAATTTAGATTCTTATATTAAGATTGTTAAAGAAAAAGCCGTGCGCCGAAAATTAATTGATACTGCTACTGATATAATTACCAATACTTATGAAGAAGAAAAACCCTTAGAGTTATTATTAGATAATTCCGAACAAAAGATTTTAGATGTTTCGAGGGTTAGGGCTACTTCAGAGTTAACTCCTATTGCTGAAGTTTTGCGTACTGCTCAAGAAAATTTGGAAATGCTTGCTAAAGAAAAAAAATCAATTACAGGTTTAGCTACCGGTTTTTATGATTTTGATAGTGCTACTAGTGGATTGCACGAAGGGGAACTAATTATTATTGGGGCTCGTCCAAGTATGGGTAAAACAGCCTTTGCTCTTAATATTGCGGCGAATGCCGCACGGACTACTAATAAAGCTGTGGCAATATTTAATTTAGAGATGTCCTCCTTACAATTAGTTAATCGGATGATTAGTGCTGTTGGTGGAATCGAAGGGGATAAATTAAAAACTGGTAAACTAAATAATAGTGATTGGAAAAAATATAATGAAGCAATGAGTATACTTGCTGAAACTAATATCTATATTGAAGATGATGTTTCGGTTACATTACCCGAAATTAAAGCAAAATGTCGACGACTTGCCAATAATGAATCCGGTTTATCTTTAGTAATCATTGATTATTTGCAATTAATAACAACAGGTAATAAAGCCGAATCAAGACAAGTAGAAGTTTCTGAAATATCTCGTTCTCTTAAAAAAATGGCCGTTGAGTTAAAAGTACCAGTTATCGCTTTGGCTCAATTAACTAGGGGGGCTGAACAACGTAAAGATACCAATCAACCTCGTCTTGTGGATTTAAGAGAATCAGGAGCAATTGAACAAGATGCCGAT
Organism: uncultured Muribaculaceae bacterium; assembly: GCA_964437305.1. Taxonomy (GTDB): domain Bacteria; phylum Bacillota_I; class Bacilli_A; order RF39; family UBA660; genus RUG591. The sequence goes on along the minus strand of CAYTGK010000077.1, from coordinate 3,745 downwards.
TTAGTTTTATTTTTAAATCGTCAAGATTACTTTGAAGAAAAAACTGCTAATCAAAAACAAAATATTGTCCCAGTAGATATAATTATTGCCAAAAATAGACAGGGTTCTACCGGAGCATTTCAATTATTATTTGAATTAGATAAAAGTTGTTTTAAAAATTATTTAAAAGCAGAACCAGAAACACAGTATTAAGAGGTGAAATTTTGAAAAAAGAAGATAAAATAAAAACTGCTATTATAGCTGGAATATTTATTTTACTAGTCGGTTTTATGGGTATTATTCATCGTAATTATAATTATGCCCAAAGTAATTATCAAGTTTATTTAAATGGAGAGAAATTAGGATTAATTGCCGACGAAGAAGAATTATATGAGTTAATCAATGAAGAACAAAAAGATATTAAAGATACTTATCAAGTTTCTAATGTTTACCCTCCTAATGGCTTTGATATTGAAGAGTGTGCTACGTATAGCGATAAAATCACCGATGTTAAAAAAGTTTATGAAAAAATAAAAGAAGCTGATGATTTTACTATCGAAGGTTATACTTATAAAATTAAATTTCAAGATAAAGAAAAAGAAGATTTAACAGTTTATGTTTTAAATGAACAAGTTTTTGAAGATGCCATAAAAAAAGTAATTACGGCTTTTGTAGATGAAGAAGAGTTTGAAGATTATTTAAATAATAGTCAAGAAGAAATTAAAGATGTTGGTAAAATTATTGAAAAGATGTATTTTGAAGAAACTATTACTAAAAAATTCTCTCATATTAGTGTCCATGAAAAAATATTCACTGATCCAATAGAATTAAGTCAATATTTATTATTTAGTTCTAATCAAGAACAAAATACGTATACTGTAGAACCAGGAGATACCATTGAATCTATTTCTGAAGCTAATAAATTAAATCCACAAGAATTTTTAATAGCTAACCCTAAATATCGTAATGAAAATAGTATTTTAGCTATTGGTGATAAAGTTAATATTACTTTGATTAATCCGATCTTAACGTTGGTAGAAAATGTTTATGAAATAAATGATGAAGAACAACCTTTTGAAAAAGAAGTTGTCTATGATAAAAATAAACCGAAAAATTTTGAAGAAGTAACTCAAAAAGGTGTGGCAGGTATTAATAGAATTACGAAAACTATTCAAGTAGTAAATGGCGAACCTAGTCAAGGAGTAGAAAAGATTAGTTATGTTACCATTAGAGATAGTCAAAATGAAATTACTACTAAAGGAGGAGTTAAACCAAGTTATGGTGGTAATACTCAAGGTGGTGCTATTACCGGAGAATATGTGGATACTGGTTTAGTTTGGGGTTGGCCAACTAATCGTCCTTATATTATTACCTCAGAATACGAATGGCGTTGGGGATCTTTCCATTATGCTATCGATATTTCCGGAACTGGAACTGGTTCTCCTATCTATGCTGCTCGCGATGGTGTCGTTGTTACTGTCTTTAATAGTTGTGCTAATGTTGGGTATTATGGTTCCCAATGTGGTGGTAGTTATGGTAATCATGTAATTATCGAACATGATAATAATATGTATACACTATATGGCCATTTACAAAAAAATATTAATGTTAGTGAAGGCCAAAGGGTAAGTAAAGGTCAAATAATTGCTTCAATGGGAAGTAGTGGTTCATCAACTGGTACGCACTTGCATTATGGTGTATCGACTGGAATGCCTAATCAAGGGGGCGTATGGATGGATCCAAGGAGGTTGTATCGCTAATGAGAGTAGTTGTTTTAGCAAGTAGTTCGGAAGGAAATGCTACTTATGTAGAAACCGAAAAAACGAAAATGCTCATAGATATGGGTAAAAATACGAAATACATCAAAACCAAATTAGCAGAAATTGGAGTTGATCCTAATGAAATCGAATATGTTTTAATTAGTCATACGCATACTGATCATGTTAGTGCTTTAAAGACATTCGTTCGTCACTATCACCCCGTAGTGTTATTAAATCAAGAAATGTTTTATGATTTAAAAGATATTAAAGATTATGATAATATTATAATTTATGAAGATAATATTTACATAAAAGATATTAAAATTCATGCAATTAAAGCCTCTCATGATGCTCCAGGAGCTAGTAATTTTATTATTGAAAGTAATGGTAAGTCCATCGTTTATGTAACAGATACAGGATATGTCAATCGTAAATATTTTGATGAACTAAAAAATAAAGAAATTTATTTATTTGAAAGTAATCACGATATTGAAATGTTATTAAATGGAACTTATCCTAAACCAGTAAAAGCTCGAGTTGTCGGTAGTTTAGGACATTTATCAAATAAAGATTCTTCCTTTTACTTAAGTAAATTAGTCGGTGAAAATACGGAAAAAATTGTTCTTATGCATTTAAGTTATGCTAATAATACCGAAGAAAAGGCTTTAGAAATGATTCATGAAACATTTAAAGAATATAAAATTTCTTTTGATCAAATCATTTGTGCCAAACGTTCAGAAATTACTGAGGTTGTAACGTGATTAAAATAATCTGTTTAGGAAAAATCAAAGAACCATATTTAACAATGTTAATTAATGATTATCAAAATCGAATTAATCATTATCATAAACTAGAAATAATTGAATTAAAAGATGAAGATTCTTTAATAAAAGAAGAAAAAAGTATTTTAAAGTATATTAATGAGAAAGATTTTGTGGTTACTTTAGAAATTGAAGGTAAGAAAATGAACAGTTTAGAATTTGCTGAGTTTATGGATAATATTTTTGTTAAAAATAGCAATCTTACTTTTATCATTGGTAGTTCTTTAGGTTTATCAAAAAAAGTTAAAGAGCGCAGTAATTTAAAATTATCTTTCTCAGATTTTACTTTTCCTCATGGGTTATTTCGCGGCATATTATTAGAACAAATTTATCGTTCGTTTAAAATAAATAATCATGAAACGTATCACAAATAGAAGCAGGTGTTATTTATGTTACATAATGATTGGGATGAAGTTTTAAAAATTGTTTTTGCCAGTCCCGGTTTTAAGAAATTTTATCATATTGTTGAAAATGAATATGATACTAAAACTATTTTTCCTCCTAAGGATTATATTTTTAATGCTTTAAAATTAACTCCTTATAAGGATGTGAAAGTAGTTATTGTGGGTCAAGATCCTTACCATGGGGAAGGTGAAGCTCATGGGTTATCGTTTTCAGTTCAAAAAGGTGTTCCCATTCCCCCCTCTTTAAAAAATATTTATAAGGAATTAGAAAATGATTTAGGAATTACTCCTCCCGATAATGGCGACTTAACAAAATGGGCGAAACAAGGCGTGTTACTTTTAAATGCGGTGTTAACTGTTGAAAAAGATAAACCAGCTAGTCATCGTAATTTAGGTTGGGAACGTTTGACTGATTATATTATTAAAGTATTAAATGTCAAAGAAGAACCAGTCGTTTTTATCTTGTGGGGCAATTTTGCTAAAGAAAAAAAAGCGTTTATTACCAATCCTAAACATTTAGTAATTACTTCTCCCCATCCTAGTCCTTTTTCAGCTGCTAGCGGTTTTTTTGGCAGTAAACCTTTTTCTAGAACTAATGATTTTTTAATTAAAAATAATATGGAACCCATTAATTGGGATTTAAAGTAACTAGTAATAGTTATTTTTTTTTATAAATTTGAATAGAAAGGAGCAAGTAGTTTTATATAATCAAAACAATATTTCTAATTATAAATTAGTATAAGCAAAGTATAATTAACCAAAATAGACAAATATCATAATT
>CAYTGK010000076.1:0-5447 GCA_964437305.1 uncultured Muribaculaceae bacterium | reverse complement strand
TGATATTAGATGTTTTGAAAGTATAGTTGTAAGTTCTAAACCTCATGATATTTATTACTATGTATGTGAAATAAATGGACAAGATGGAGTTTTTATTGACCATCGTTATCCTGTTAATACTAAACTTGCAAAAAATACAGAAGTAATTGTCGTAATGGTTGAAGGGGCTAAAAAATATAAAGATTATATTATTTTAGATAAAGAAACTAAGAAAGTTTTAAGTGATTATCGAACTCGGTTTGATTTAATTGATTGCTGAGGTAGTTATGGGAAAAATAATTACAATTACTTCAAGAAAAGGGGGAGTAGGGAAAACAACAACTCTCTTAAATATAGCTGGTTGCTTAAGTGCTTTAGAGAAAAAAGTATTAATTTTAGATTTAGATTTATATTGTAGTAGTATAGCTATTAGTTTAAATCTTAAGAATGAAAAAAATTTCTATAATGTAATTGATGATATTGCTAATAATAGATTTAAAGAAATTAAAGATTATGTTAGTAAATATGATAAATATATTGATGTTTTACCAAGTATTAAAGATCCAAGAAAAAGTTCAAAAATTAATTTAAAATATATTGAACAAGTTATTAATATTGTAAAACCTCATTATGATATAGTTTTAATTGATACAACTCATGCATTAATTGATTTAAATATTGTTATTTATGATAATTCAGATACTATATTAAATATTATGTCAAATGACCCAGTTGATTTAGTTAATACGAAAACATTTGTAAATATTGTTTCTGATATTGGGTTTAAAGATTTTCGAATTATGTTAAATGAAAGTAACTCTCAAGAAGAAAAGTATTTTTCATTATATGATATAAGAAGTTTTATAGGTTACAATATTGATTATAAGTTAGGACGAGAATTTTATGTGAAAACGATTGATAAATATGTTCTTGAGGGAAAGATATTAACATTAAATACAGGAGTTTATTCAAAAGATAAAAAAGAATATAAAACTTTATTAAAGATTGCTGAGGATTTAATAAAAGAAAGAGAATAAAAGGAGGTATATATGAAAGATAATCTAAAGAAAAGTTTTTCTAGTGAATTTAGTATTGATACCTCTAGTCGTGATGAAATTATTCCTGAAAGTGATTATAATATTTTTAAAGATAAAAAGTTGTTAGATGATTTAAGAAGTAAAATTATTCAAAATATAATAGATGATAATATACCTAAAGATATGAATTTAAATGATTATATTAATATGGAAATTGATAAGAGTTTAAATGGTATATATTTAGAAAATTATCAAAGAGAGCATATTTTTAATTTGATTGATAATGAAATTAATGGATTAGGACCAATAACGGAGTTATTAAACGATAAAAATGTAACGGAAATTATGGTTAATGCTCCCAATGAAATTTATGTGGAAATTGATGGAAAACTTGTACGTGATGAAAGTGTTTCATTTATTAATTCGGAACATATTTTAAGAACAATTCAAAAAATTGTTCAACCACTTGGAAGAACGATTGATTCTTCAAATCCGATGGTTGATGCAAGACTTAAAGATGGTTCAAGAATTAATGCTATTATTCCACCTTTATCGTTAAAAGGACCAGTTTTAACAATTCGGAAATTTCGAGATGATTTAATTAGTATTGATGATTTATTAAGAAATGGTACGTTAACTAGGAATATGGCAATTTTTCTAGCAGAATGTGTTAAATCAAAACTTAATATTTTAATATGTGGAGGAACTGGGTCTGGGAAGACAACGATTTTAAATATTTTATCAAGTTTTATAGGTGATTCAGAAAGAATTATCACGATTGAAGATGCTGCAGAATTAAAGTTAAAACAAAGTCATGTTATTTCACTTGAAACAAGAGTTGATAACTATGATAGTAAAAGTCAAATAACTATTCGTGATTTAGTTCGAAATTCTTTAAGGATGCGTCCTGATCGGATTATTGTTGGAGAAGTTCGAGGTGGGGAAGCTTTTGATATGTTACAAGCTATGAATACTGGACATGATGGTGGTTTGACTACTCTCCATGCTAATGGAGCAGTTGATGCTTTAAATAGACTTGAAACTATGGTTTTAATGGGAGGAATTGATATTCCAATTCCAGCTATTCGTGATTATATTGAAAATGCTATTGATATCGTTGTTAATATTACGAGATTATCTGATGGAAGAAGAAAAGTAACTGATATATCTGAAGTAATTGGTTTTGATGGTGATGATATTAAAGTAACACCTATTTTCGCTTTTGAGCAAACAGGAATTACTGCAAATGGGGAAGTAGATGGTGAATTTAAAATTGTTTCTAAGAATATCAAAACTTATGAAAAAATAAAAAGTAAAGGATTTAAAGATTTAGAAGCAATCTTTGGTGATAAAAATGAATAGTCGTTTAGTGTTTGTTTTTATTTTACAATTGATTCTTATTTATTTAACGGCTTTAGTTATTTATTATCTATTACTATTTCGAAGAAAAATTAAAATTGCTGAAAGGTTAAATCATTATGCAGTTTATAAAGAACAAAAAGAAATTAAGTTTTTTGATAGGTGTACTCTTTTATATAATAAATTTATAAAAGTGGTTTCTAAATTTTTATATAAACTTAAAATATTTAATAATTATTCTTTAAAATATCAGAAATACATTAGAAAAGAAGATGATTTGCATTTAGATAAAATGGATTTTGTAAGTAAAAAAGTTTTGCTTTCTATTTTATTCATTAGTATTTTAATTATCTTTAATGTAATTAGATATCAAAAAACTACTATTTGGGAAATTATAATAACAGGTTTAATAGGTTTTTATACTGTGGATATTTTCTTAATATCAGAAGATAAAATGTTAAAAAAAGAACAAGAGAATGATTTATTAAAAGCTATTACTATTATGAATAATTCTTTTAAAAGTGGACATAGTATTATGCAAGCTATTAAATTAGTATCGACAGAATTGGATTCTCCTTTAGGATTAGAATTTAAGAAAATGTATGTTGATTTAACTTATGGTTTAAGTTTAGATATTGTTTTTAAAAGATTTGAATCACGAGTAAAACTTGAAAATGTTAAATATATTACAACTTCTCTAACTATTCTTAATGAAACGGGTGGAGATATTGTTAAAGTTTTTGATGGTGTTGAAAAAACGTTCTTTTATAATAAAAAATTAGATGATGAACTTGAAAATTTAACTGCAGCTAGTAAAATGCTTTATTATGTTCTTTTGTTTATACCAATAGTATTTGTATTATTTATTTATTTATTAGATAGTACTTATTTTACTCCCTTATTTACATCAACTATTGGTTATATAATAATTGGTATAATAATCATACTTTATATAAGTTATATAATGGTTATTAAAAGAATAATGAAAGTAGGGATGAAGATATGATAAACCGAATTTTTGCTTTCATTTATCGAGAAAAAACCATTAAAATGATTGAAGATAAAATTAAACTTTTAGGTATTAATGAGAAAATGAATCCTATTACTTTTATGAATATTCGCATTTTATCTAGTATTATTTTGTTTTTTGTGATATTATATGTAATTGATTTTGGTTATATATTAGCACCAATTGTCGTATATTTTTACTATAAGTTATTTCCTAAATTATATTTTGATGGGAAAATTAAGAAAAGAAGTAGAAAATTAGATTATGAAGCTATGTATTTTTTTGAGATTTTAGCTTTATCACTAGAATCAGGGAAAAATTTAATTACAGCTTTAAAGTCAACTAGTGAAAGTATTGATTCTACTCTTTCATTAGAAATAAGAGAAGTTATTCGAGAAGTTGAGCTTGGGAAAAGTTTAGATGAAGCACTTGATGATTTAAAATCAAGAATACCTAGTGATTCAGTTAATAATATTATTTTAAATATAAGGGAATCTAATTTATTTGGTAATAATATAATTAATACTTTATATAATCAAATTGATTATATAAGAGAAAAATTGGTATTAGAACAAAGGGCTTATATAGCTAAATTACCTCTTAAAATAAGTATAATCTCTGTATTATTCTTTATTCCTATATTATTATTACTTATTTTAGGACCTGTTATATTAAATTATTTTAGTTAGGAGGATATTTTATGAGTGGACATTCAAAATGGGCGACTATTCATCGAAAGAAAGGTTTGATTGATGCTGAGAGAGGAAAAATATTTCAAAAGATTGCTAAAGAAATTCAAGTAGCTGCTAAGGGAACTAATGGGGATCCAGATATGAATCCTGGTCTTCGAATGGTTATTGAAAAAGCTAGAAGTAATAATATGCCTAAAGATAATATTCAAAAGGCAATTGATAAAGCTGTTGGAAATGCTAATGATGTTAATTTTGACAGTATTAGGTATGAGGGTTATGCAACGCATGGAATTGCAGTAATGATTGATTGTTTAACTGATAATAAAAATAGAACAGCAATGCTTGTACGTTCTACTTTAACCAAACATGGTGGAAATTTAGGAACTGATGGTTCAGTTAGTTATCTTTTTAAAAGACGAGGAGTCATTGAGTTAGAAGCAAGTGATAACTTTGATACCGTAATGGAAATTGCAATTAATGCTGATTCTTTAGATTGTATTGATAATGGAGATACTTATACTATTTATACTGAGCCTGATAATTTCTTAGATGTTAAATCAGCCTTTGAAACTAATGGTTTTACGGAGTTTTTAACTAGTGAAGTAACTTATGTTCCAGATAATAAGATTAGTTTATCTGATGAAGATACTGAGAAAGTTATGAACTTGATTACAGCTTTAGAAGATATTGATGATGTATCTGATGTTTATCATAATTTAGATATATAAGATGAATTATAGTTTAGTTTTAGAAGATACTTTAAAAAAGTTAAATGGAAAAAAGAAGTTATTATTGCACGCTTGTTGTGCTCCTTGTTCTAGTTATGTAATTGAGTATTTAACTAATTACTTTGATATTACTATTCTTTATTATAATCCTAATATTGATACTTTAGAAGAATTTAATCATCGTTTATCGGAGTTAGATAGATTTATTAAAGAATTTAAAACTAATAATAAAGTTGAAGTTGTAAGTCTTGGATATAGAAACTTGGAATATTTAGAAGCTATAAAAGGTCTAGAACATGAAAAAGAAGGAGGAAAACGTTGTATTGAATGCTTTAAATTAAGACTTGAAAAAGCTTGTTTATATGCAAAAGAACATAATTTTGATTACTTTACAACAACGCTTACAATTAGTCCTTTAAAAAATAGTAAAATTTTAAATGAAATAGGACATGATTTAGAAATAGAATATGGAGTTAAATATTTATATTCAGATTTTAAAAAAAGAGATGGTTATAAAAGAAGTATAGTTTTATCAAGAGAATATAATTTATATAGACAAGATTATTGTGGTTGTAAATTTTCTAAGAAGAAAAAAGAAATTTAAATATTTTTACATAATAATGTAAATTAAAAATTAAATAGT
>CAYTGK010000075.1:0-5499 GCA_964437305.1 uncultured Muribaculaceae bacterium | reverse complement strand
AATTGGGTAAAGAGTTTAGGAATAAATAAAATAACTTACAATTTAGGAAGCAAATTGAGTTAATTAATATAGGAGATTTGCTTTTTTCATGGTATAATTGTAAATGAATGTGTGGTGATTAGTCTGAAAACAAAAATAAATTTTATTCAAGTTTTCATTACTATGTGTGCCTTGGACGAAGTGAAAGGAATGAGAGGTTAAAATGGATCAAGAAAAAGTTGGTAATTTTATAAAAAAATTAAGAAAAGATAATCATTTATCTCAGCAAGCCTTTGCTGATAAACTTGGAGTTACCTTTCAAGCAGTCAGTAAATGGGAGAATGCTAAAAACTTACCAGACATTTCAACATTAAAAGAAATAAAAAAACAATTTAATGTAGATATTGATGAAATTGTAGATGGGGTAGCTAAAGAAAATAAGAAAAATAACAAAACTAAATTTATTTATATTATTTTAACAATTATCATTATTAGTTTAATTGTATTTATCCTATTCCATTTTAAAAATATGAATAATCATGATAGTAAATTTAAATTTGACGAAGTAACTTCAACAAATTCTGACTTTAAAGTTTCGGGGAATGTTGTGAAAACAAATGATAGAACATCACTTATTATAAATAATGTATTTTATACTGGTACAGATGATAATATAAAGTATGAAGAACTTACTTGTAATTTATATGAAGAAAAAAAGAATGAAAAAAATAAAATAACATCATGTGAAAGTGGTACTAATTTAAGACTTACCGAGTATTTAGAAAATCTTAAAATTAGAATGGATCATTATACAGAAAATTGTCCTATGTTTACAGAATCAAATATGTTTATTGAAATTAATGCTATTAAAAATAACAAAACTATTACCTATAAAATTCCAATAGAGATAGATGAAAATTCATGTTATAAAAAGGCTTCAACCAATAGTTGAGGCTTTTTTCAACTACTGCTTTATTTTTTATTAAAATAGAATGATATAGAATGGTAATTAAGGAGGAATGATAAATAAAGGAGTATATTATCATTGTATTAAAATTGATGAAGATAAGAAAAACAACAATTGTGATTCTAAAGAAAAGAGTTGTAAATAGAATTGAAAAAATATGTTAGAATTGATGGAATTTATTGTGATGATTGTAAGAAAAAAATAAGTACAGCTTTATTAAAAAATAATAATATATCAAAAATAAAAATTAAAAATAGCATTGCTACTATAGAATGTACATCAAAACTAAAAAATGAAGATATTATTAAAATAATTAATGATTTAGATTATTTTACAAAAGAAGAATATATTAAAGAAGATGAGAGAGAAATTAATTCTAAAATTAAATTATATGAATTTTTAATTATCGCTAGTTTACTCATCTTAGTATATATTATAATATATAAAATCTTTGGTTATAATATCTTTAATGTTATACCAACTATAGACAATAGTATTACTTATGGAATGTTATTTATGACAGGAATACTTACGAGTATTCATTGTATAAGTATGTGTGGAGCAATTAATTTAATTGCAATTTATAATGATAAAAATAGTATAAAAAAACCGATTGCTTACAATTTAGGAAGACTAATATCTTATACCTTTCTAGGTGGTTGTGTAGGTCTTGTTGGTAAAATGATTCAAATTAACGAGACAATTAGTGGAATTATTATTATTATAGCTTCTATTATAATGTTTTTGATGGCTTTAAAAATGCTTGGAATTATTGACTTTAAACATATATGTTTGAAAAAGAAAAATATTAAAACAAATAATCCTTTTATAATAGGTTTACTTAATGGATTTATGCCATGTGGTCCACTTCAAGCTATGCAAGTATATGCTTTATCTACAGGCTCATTCCTTAAAGGAGCTTTATCCATGTTTCTATTTTGTCTAGGGACAGTGCCTTTAATGTTATCCATTGGTATTTTGTTTAATATTTTAAAAGGAAAATGGAAAATTCTAATTAATAAAATTGCTTCGGTACTTATTTTGATATTATCGTTAGTAATGCTTAACAGAGGTTTGCTCTCACTAAATATAGATTTATTTAAAAATAGTAATTATGAGAACTATACGATTGCTACTTTAAAAAATGAAATACAAGTCGTTGAATTTGATTTATCATATAACAATTATCAAGACATAATTGTAGAGAAAGGAATACCTTTAAAAATAATTATTCATGTGGATAGTAATAAACTAACAGGTTGTAATAATAAAATCGTAATGAAAGATTTTGATACAGAAAAGGTTCTTGAAGTAGGTGATAATGTTATAGAATTTACACCAACTGAACTTGGGACATATACCTATACTTGTTGGATGAATATGATTAAAAATAATATTAAAGTTGTAAAAAATATAGAAAAATATAAATAATAGGAGGATAATTTTTTATGAAAAAATTAAAAGTAAAAGTGGCTTATTGGGGATGTAAAAATAGAATTCAAAATGCTTTAAAACAGTTAGATATAAATAAAAAAGTAATTGTTGATATAATAGAAAATCTTGGGTGTGAGATTATGGAGGAAAAATAGTGCAAAAAGTTATTGTAAAAGTAGATGGCATGAGTTGTTCTGCTTGTTCTAATCATGTTGAAAAATATTTGAATAAACAAGAAGGAATAATTGATGCTTCAGTTAATCTTGTTTTAGGAACAGCTTTTATTCATTATGAAGACAATCTTAATATTGAAACAATAGGTAAATATATAAATGATTCAGGTTATAAATATGCAGGCATTTATAATGAACAAGAAGAAAATAAAAAAGATAATAGTAAAGTATATTTAATATTCTTTGTATGTTTAACTGTACTTGTTATGTATATATCAATGTCACATATGTTACATCTTCCAGTAATACCTTTTTTAAACATGATGAAATATCCCGTTAATTACGCAGTATCTTTATGCTTACTTTCTATTCCATATCTTATTTATGGTAGAGATATTATTATAAATGGAATTAAAAATTTAATTAATAAAAGTGCAAATATGGATACTTTGGTTTCGCTTGGAGTTTTAGTAAGTTTTATTTATAGTTTTGTAAATATGATTTTAATTATATTAGGTAACTCTATGTTAGTTGAAAACCTATATTATGAATCTGTTTGTATGATTATTTTATTTATTAAATTAGGAAGATATATTGATCATAATAGTAAAGAAAAAACAAAAGAAGCGATAAAAGACCTTGTTCAAGTAACTCCAGAAAATGCTTTGTTAAAAACAAAGGATGGAGAGAAAACTGTTACAATAGATGAAGTTAAAGTAGGTGATATTTTAATTGTAAAACCTGGTATGAAAGTAGCAGTTGATGGAGAAATAATCAAAGGGTCTGCCCATTTTGATGAATCATTTATTACAGGAGAATCAAATCCAAGTAAAAAAGGAATTAATGATAGTGTTGTTGCAGGTAGTGTGAATTATGATGGAGTTGTAGAATATCAAGCTGTAAAGATAGGACCAAAGTCTACTATATCAGAAATGGTTCATCTAGTTATAAATGCAAGTAATTCTAAAATGCCTATTTCAAGATTGGCTGATAAAGTAAGTTCTTATTTTGTTCCAGTTATTATTGTTATTGCAATTCTTACTTTTATTATCTATTTATTATTAGGCTCAACATTAAATGAAGCAATCATTCACATGGTTACAGTTTTAGTAGTAGCTTGTCCTTGTGCTTTAGGACTTGCAACCCCTCTTGCTATTGTTGTAGCAATAGGAGCATCTGCAAAAAAAGGAATATTAATTAAATCAAGTGAAACATTAGAAATTGCATCCCATATAGATACTGTAGTATTTGATAAAACAGGGACTCTTACTTATGGAAAATTAAGTATTAGCAAAACTTATAATTACTCTAATTATGAAGATAAAGAATTATTAAATATAGTTGCAAACATTGAGAATAATTCAACTCATCCTATTGCAAAGGCTTTAAGTGAATATAAAATAAAAGAGTTAAATGTTAAAGATTATAAAGAACTATCTGGTTTAGGAATTACTGCAAGTATTAATAATAAAACATATCTTTTAGGAAATAAAAAAATTCTGAAATCTATCAAAAATAATTATAAAGAAGATGAAGAAGAACTATCAAAAAATGGAAATAGTATCGTCTATATTGTTGAAGATAATAAAGTAATCGGTTTAATTGGTGTAAAAGATATTATTAGAGCAGAAGTAAAGAAAACAATAAAAGAATTAAAAAAACTTGGTATTGATATTGTAATGCTTACAGGGGATAATAAGTTGACTGCTAATATTATAGGTCAAGAATTAGGAATAGAGCATATTATATCAGATTGTTTACCAGTAGATAAAACAAAATATATAAAAGAATTAAAAGACAAAGGGAGAAAAGTGATTATGGTTGGGGATGGAATTAATGATGCCCCATCACTGGCAACTGCTGATATAGGTATTAGTTTTAAAAGTAGTACAGATATAGCAACTAATTCTTCTAATGTTATTATAATGAATGATAAAGTAAGTGAAATTTTAACATTTCTAATGATAGGAAAAAAGACTTTGAGAAATATAAAACAAAATTTATTTTGGGCATTTTTCTACAATATATTAATGATTCCTATTGCTATTGGTTTATTTAAAAATTTTGGCTTAGAAATTAATCCAATGATAGCAAGTGGCTCAATGATGTTATCAAGTTTATGTGTAGTATTTAATGCTCTTAGACTAAGGAGTGTAGGAAAATAATGAAAAAAAATGAAATTATAAGCATAATAACTCTTTGTGTAGTGATATTTTCTTTAACTGGTTGTGGAAATACAGAAGTTAAAGAAAATAATTCTAATACTCCAATAGGATTAAAAGCAATAACAGGTAAAATTTATCAAGCTGAAAAAAATGACAATGGAGATATAGTAATTGATAAAGATAATATTACAGAAAATGTAAGTTATTATAGTTACGAGTATCAGGATGTTATTATAGGATTGCTTGCTGTAAAAGATGAAAATGGCATTATTCATGTTGTAGTAAATACTTGTCAGTCTTGTGGAGGCTCACCTTATGCTTATTTTGTACAGATTGGAAATAAAATACAATGCCAAAATTGTGGTAATTCATTTCTAATTACAGAACTTGATAATTTAGTAGCAGATGGTTGTAATCCAATAGGAATTGAAGATATAGAAGAAAAAGATGATAAACTTATTATTAATCATGAAGAAATAGAACAATATAAATCAAAGTTTGAAAATTGGCAAGGGCCAAAGAAATAAACTAACTAAAATTTATATAAAACTAGGGAAGCTGAATTTATTCTGGTTTATTTAGATTATGCTGGTAAAGTATTGATGTAACTAATAAAGATGTTATTAAAATATTTTTATGGAAAGGTATCGTTTTAGCAACATTTTCTTTTATTGTATCATCAATATTATTAATAAATATGGATAATGATATAAATATAATTCTAACTCCATTTATAGTAACACCAAGACAATTTATAGTTATGTTCTTATCTTTGTTAATT
>CAYTGK010000074.1:0-5543 GCA_964437305.1 uncultured Muribaculaceae bacterium | reverse complement strand
GATTATATATTAAGTTCAAACTATAAAAAGTTCGAACAGAAACGTCATTGGAGCAGCTGACGGGAATCGGACCCGCGTCTTAGCCTTGGCAAGGCCATATTCGAGCCACTAAACTACAGCTGCATTGGAGGGGCCAGTCGGATTTGAACCAACGATCAAGGAGTTGCAGTCCACTGCCTTACCACTTGGCTATGACCCCACGTACTTAAAATTATAACAAAGAATTATCAGAAAATCAACCTAAAATTGACATTTTTTTCATCAAATTATTATATTCAAAAAACCAAAAAATGGGATTCAAAAAAAATAAAAATTTGAATGTAAATATCATGTCAAAATGTTGTTTTTTTTAAAAATCATGACTATAATAAAAAACGAATTAAAAAAACGAGGAGGGATATCATGATAAAAACAAAATTGCCAGTACTATTCATTAAAAATCATGAAATATTCCCATATTCTGAGACCAAAATTGAATTTTCAGATATAAATTTAAAGAAAACTATCTCTTTAGGAGAAAGTGTTTATGATAATTGCGTTTTTGTTATTCATCAGAAAAGTGAAGATAACTTTGAAAATATAAAAAACATAAATTTAGGAATTATAGCCAAAATTAAATTAAAAATTGATATGCCTAATGGTAATATGCGAGTTACTTTAAGAGGTTTAAAAAGAGCTATTATTGGAAATATTCATGAAGAAGATTCTTTATATGATGCTGATGTATCTGTTATAACTCAAGAAGAAATAGACCCTATTGAAGAAATTGCAATGTCCAGAAGTCTTTATAAAGAAATTGATAAATATATTAAAGAAACAGATACAAGTGATTTTGATGAAGTTAAAGATATTCATGATATAGATAAATTAACAGATGTTACAACTAGTTTATTACCTCTTAATCATGATCGAAAACTTAAATATTTAAAAGAAGTATCACCAGTTAAACGCTTAAAAATGTTACTTGATGATATTGAATACGAATTATCAATTATTGAAGTTGAAAAACAAATTGATATTAAAGTAAATAAAAAATTAGATGATAGCCAAAAAGAGTTTTATTTAAGAGAAAAGTTAAGTGCCATTAAAGAAGAATTACATGAAAATGTATCAGATTTATCTTTACTTGAAGAAAAGATTCAAAAGTTAGATGCTCCTAAGAGAATTAAAGAAAGACTAGAAATTGAATTAAATCGTTTTAAAAGTTTTCCAGCTAATTCTCCAGAAATTGGCATAATTCGCAATTATATAGATATTTTATTAAATTTACCTTGGAATGTATCAAGTCCTGAAAATTTTGATATAGATAAAATCAAAGAAACTTTAGAAAAAAGTCATTATGGATTAGAAGAAACTAAGAGTAGGATACTTGAACATATTATGGTTAAACATTACACAAATCGTGAAAATGTTCCTATTTTATGTTTAATAGGACCTCCAGGAGTTGGTAAAACTAGTATTGCAAAAAGTATTGCCAAAGCTCTTAATTTAAAATGTGTTAAGATATCGGTAGGAGGGGTGAATGATGAAGCTGAAATTATCGGTCATCGAAGAACTTATGTAGGAGCAGCCCCAGGAAGAATTATGTCTAGTATTGAAAAAATTGGGGTTAACAATCCAGTCTTTATTATTGATGAAGTTGATAAAATGACAAAAGACTTTAAAGGAGACCCTATAAGTGCTTTACTAGAAGTTTTAGATAAAGGCCAAAATAATAAGTTTGTCGATCACTTTATTGATGAAGAATTTGATTTATCCAAAGTTATGTTTATCTTAACAGCCAACTATATTGATTTAGTTCCAGCCGAATTAAGAGATAGAATGGAAATAATTGAACTTCCAAGTTATACTGAATATGAAAAAATAAAAATTGCAAGAGAACATATTATTCCTAAATTAATGGAAGAATATAAAATAAATGATAGTGAAGTAAATTTAACCTCAAAAACGCTAACTAATATTATTAGATATTATACTCACGAAAGTGGAGTAAGAGAGTTAGAAAGAGTATTAGATAAAATTTATCGAAAATTTGTTGTTAGTAAATTAGAAAAAAAAGTCCCTCTTGACCCTAATAAAAAACTTGAATTAATTTTAGGTATTCACAAGTACCAAATCAATCAAAACACTAGAAATAATAAAGGAGTAGTAACAGGCTTATCTTATACTCCTTATGGAGGAGATGTTGTTAAGATTGAAGTTATCTCATATCCAGGAGATGGGAACATCAAAGTAACAGGGCAAGTAGGCGATGTTATGGAAGAATCAATCAAAGTTGCTTTTGACTACATTAAAGGAAATTACAAAAACTTTGGTTTAAATATTGATGAAATAAGGAATAATGATTTTCATATCCATATTCCAGCCAATGCTATTAAAAAAGATGGCCCTAGTGGTGGTATCACAATTACAACAGCATTACTTTCCTATCTTAAAAATGTTATTATCACCAATACCATCTCAATGTCTGGTGAAATAACTTTAACTGGAAAAATTTTAAAAGTTGGAGGTATTAAAGAAAAACTAATTGCTGCAATTAACAACAATATCACGGTTATTTATATGCCTCTTGCTAATCGAGATGAAATTGAAAAACTTGAATATATATATAAAAATAAATTAGAGATTAATTATATTGATAATTATCAAGAACTATACGATATTCTTATTGCCCCATAGAAAAAATAAAATGTCAAAAAATGTTTAAGCCTTTGAAAAAAAATATAAAAATTGCTATAATTAAATAGGTCAAAAAGTAAGGTGTATAAAATGAAAAGAAGCGAAGTAGATAGAAGTAAATTAGCTCCTATGATGGCTAAGTATATGGAAATTAAAGATAATTATGAAGATACTTTAATCTTTTTTAGGTTAGGGGACTTTTATGAGATGTTCTTTGAAGATGCCGAGATAGGAAGCCGAGAGTTAGGTCTTACTTTAACAGGCAGGAATGCTGGTCTTGATGAACGAGTTCCCATGTGTGGAGTACCATATCATGCTTATCAAGGATATGTTGCTAAACTAATTGAAAAAGGATATAAAGTAGCTATCTGCGAGCAATTAACTGACCCTAAAGAAAGTAAAGGAATGGTCGAACGTGATATTGTCCAAGTTATTACGAAAGGAACAGTTTTAGATAATTTAAACTTTGCAAATGATAATAACTATATAGCAAGTATCTATGATTTTAATTACTGCTATGCCTTAACAATTGCTGATATTTCAACAGGAGACATTTACTCTATGTTACTTTCTGATCTTAATAGTTTATATCGAGAATTAATTAATAGAAATATTAAAGAAGTAATTGTTAATGATAAAATTGATCGAGAAGTCTTATATAATTTAAAAACAATTTATAATATTTTAGTAACAGTTACCAATAAAGAAATTGAATATCCTGAATATAAAACTATCTATGAAGATGTTACAGATGTAAGACTTTTAACATCTATTAAACATTTACTAACTTATGTAACTGAAACTAAAAAAAGTAGTTTAAAATATTTAAAGAAAGTTATTGTAAATAAAGAAGAAGAACATTTATTATTTGATTTCCATACCAAAAAGAATTTAGAATTAACTGAGACAATTCGAGATAACACTAGAAATAATTCTCTTTTATGGTTTTTAGATAAGACTAAAACAGCAATGGGAAGTAGATTATTAAAACAAAACTTATTATCACCATTTACAGATACAAAGATTATTGAAAGAAGATTTAATTATATAGAAAAATTATTAACTAACTTTATTGTTAAAGAAAATTTAAGTAGTTATTTAAATGATATCTATGATTTAGAAAGATTAATTGGTAGAATTAGTTATGGAAATTTAAATGCTAGAGATATGTATCAACTTTTAAAATCTTTAAAAATATTACCATCTATTAAAGAAGAATTAAAAAATATTGATTATGATAAAGAATTACTAACTTTAGATGAAATAGTTGATTTACTAGATAAAAGTATTAATCCTGATGCTCCTTTAACATTAAAAGAAGGTAATTTAATTAAAGATGGATATAATCAAGAGTTAGATGAATTAAGAAATATTAAAAATAATAGTAAAGATTTTATTTTAAAGCAGGAAAAAGAAGAAAGAAAACGAACAGGAATTAAGAATTTAAAGATTGGTTATAATAAAGTTTTTGGTTATTATATTGAAGTAAGTAAAATGAGTATTCCTTTAGTTAAAGATGAGTTTGGTTATATTAGAAAACAAACTTTATCAACAGGTGAAAGATATATAACAGAATCTTTAAAAGAAAAAGAACAAATTATAACAAATGCTGAAGATAAAATTATTAATTTAGAATATGAATTATTTTTAGATATAAGAGAAAAAGTTATTACCAAAATAAATGAAATTCAAGAAATTAGCAATATTATAAGTGAAATAGATTTACTTATCTCTTTAGCAACTGTTGCTGATAAATATCATTTTGTAAGACCAACATTTAATAACAATCATAAAATTAATATACTAGAGGGGAGACATCCCGTTATAGAAGCTGTTATGAAAATAGATTATGTTCCCAATGATATTATTATGGATAAAGATTGTGATTGTTTACTTATAACAGGGCCTAATATGGCTGGTAAATCAACTTATATGCGACAACTTGCAATTATTGTAATAATGGCTCAAATTGGCTCTTTTGTTCCAGCTAAAAGTTGTGATATTCCTATTTTTGATAAAATATTTACAAGAATTGGAGCAAGTGATGATTTAGTAAGTGGAGAATCAACTTTCATGGTTGAAATGAAAGAAGCTAATTATGCTCTTCAAAATGCTACTAAGAATAGTTTAATTTTATTTGATGAACTAGGTCGAGGTACAGCAACTTATGATGGAATGAGTTTAGCTTATGCCATTTTAGAATATATTCATGATAAAATTGGAGCTAAAACTTTATTTTCAACCCATTATCATGAATTAACAGACTTAACAAAGAAACTTAAAAAAGTAAAAAATGTTCATGTTTCAGCTTTAGAAGAAGATGGAAATATTACTTTTTTACATAAAGTAGTAGATGGAGCTGTCTCTAAAAGTTATGGTATCAATGTTGCAAGTATAGCTAAGTTACCTAATGAAGTAATTAAGAAAGCAGAAGAAATTTTAACAACTTATGAAGATAAAACTTCTAAAAAGAAAAGAAATGAAGTTGTTCAAACTAGTTTTGATTTTACGGCACCAGCTCCTCTTGAAAATCAAATTTTAAAGAAAATAGAAAATCTTGATATTTTAAATATAACCCCAATTGAAGCTATGAATTTCTTATATGAATTAAAAGAAAGTATTAAAAATAATTGACGTCAAATAATAAAAAAATTAATTCAAAATATTGCTAAGACTTTAAATATTATGTTATTATTATGATAAAGGTAGAAAGGAGTATTTCTATGGTAAATAATTTAAATACAAAATCTACATAAATAGAATAATACTTAAATATTAGTGAAATATATCATTAAAGTTTGAAAGAGGTAAATATGAAAAATAAAGATAAATTAATAAAAAAAATAAGTAAAAGTGTAATAGTA
>CAYTGK010000073.1:0-5568 GCA_964437305.1 uncultured Muribaculaceae bacterium | reverse complement strand
TAAGTAGAGTTCAATATTCTTCCATGACTTATCCAAGTGAATATGGATTTATTGATGAAACTTTAGCAACTGATGGAGACCCTGTTGATATTTTAGTTATCACAAGTGAAGCTAGTTTTCCAGGTTGTATAGTTGAATCAAAAGTTTTAGGTTATTTAGACACTATTGATAATGGCTATGGAGATCCTAAAATAATTGCTGTTAATAATGTTGACCCAAGATGTAATTTTTATAATTCGCTTGATGAATTACCTAAGCACTCTTTAATTGAAATTAAAAACTTTTTTGAAAATTATAAATTACTTCAAAATATTAAAGTTCAAGTTTATGATTATCATGGTAAAGAAGAAGCTATGGAAATAATTGAAGAAGGAAAAAAACGTTACCAAGAAAATTTAAAAAAAGGCAACTAAAAACAGCTGTCTTTTTTATATAAAATAATTTCTATCTTGCTTCTTCTTGAGCTCGAACTTCTCTTATAACTGTTACTTTAATAGTACCAGGATATTGCATTTCTTTTTCAATTTTTTCTTTAACATCACGAGCAATTTTATAACTTGTTAAGTCATCAACTTCTTCTGGTTTGACAATGACTCGAAGTTCCCTTCCGGCTTGAACTGCAAATGTTTTTTCAACTCCTTCAATTCCATCAGTCATTTTTTCAAGCTGTTCAAGTCTCTTTAAGTAATTTTCTAAGGAATCATTTCTAGCACCTGGACGCGATGCAGATAAAGCATCACAAATTGCAACAATCGTTGAAATAACACTAGTTGCTTCGGTATCACCATGATGAGAAGCAATCGCATTAATAACTTCTTTTGGTTCATGATATTTTTTAGCTAACTCAACACCAATCTCAACATGACTTCCTTCAACTTCATGATCTATCGCTTTGCCAATATCATGCAATAAACCTGCTCTTTTAGCAAGCATAACATTTTCTCCAAGCTCACCAGCTAAAATTCCCGATAATTCAGCTACTTCAATCGAATGGGACAAAGCATTTTGCCCATAACTAGTACGGAACTCTAATTTTCCAATAATAGCTACTAACTTAGGATCAACTTTCGTAATTCCTAATTGAAATAAAGCATTGTTACCATATTCAATTATCTTATCATTCATATCTTTAGAAACTTTATCATATAATTCTTCAATTCTTGTAGGATGAATTCGTCCATCTTTGATTAACGTTTCTAAAGTAATCCTAGCTATTTCCCTTCTTAAAGGATCAAAACTTGAAAGAACTACTGCTTCTGGAGTATCATCAATAATTAAATCAACTCCTGTTATAGCTTCAATTGTCCTAATATTTCTTCCTTCGCGACCAATAATTCTTCCTTTCATTTCATCATTTGGTAAATTCACAACTGTAACTGTTTGTTCTTCAGCAACATCAGCAGCATACCTTTGCATTGATAAAACAAGCATTTCTCGTGCTTTCTTATCACACTCTAACTTTGTTTCATTTTCTCTTTCTTTGATATAACTAGCAATTTCTAAATCCATTGATTCTTTAACTTTATCCATTACTAATTTTCTAGCTTCTTCTTTTCCTATGCCAGATAAGTCCTGTAAAACTTTAATTTGTTCATTTTTAATTTCATCAACTTTTGCTTGTTCTTCTAAAATAGCAGTTTGCTTACTAGCAAGTTTAGCTTCCCGTTCATCTAATGCTTCTTCTCTTTTTTGAAACATTAAATCTCGTTTATCCATATTGCTTTCTCTTTGAGTTAATCTATTCTCAGATTCTTTAATCTCATCTTTTTTTTCTCTTAACTCTTTTTCTGTATCCATTTTTAATTTATGTAATTCTTCTTTCGTTTCTAAAATGGAGTCTCTTTTAATCTTATCAGCTTCTTTTTTGGTTGTTTCTAACATTTCCTCTCTTTTTTTAGCAAGCGAATTTCCTCTTATTGTGTTTACTAAGGTAACAAGACCTCCACCTACTACTATTCCAATTAAAGCAAGCAAAATGTACATAATCATGTTATCCATTTTCCTTCCTTTTCTAGTATTATTCTTTTATAGCAATCCCCGCAATACCTCGGTTAAGACTCTATGTCTTAAAAATCTATTTCTAATTTATATATAATAAACATAAAACATAACATCTACATTAATTGTACGGATTTTTCCCAATTATGTCAATAGTTTTCACTTGAATAGTCATTTTGTTTGACATAAATATGCAAATAAGATACGAAATATATTTTTTCTTTTTTTTATTTATATTTTTAAGTTATACTTCTATTTTTATTTTTTTAAGTTATATTTCTATTATTATTCTTAAAGTACCTCTTGATTTTTTATAAAACTTTCTTAATTTAGTAGAAATTTTTATAAAAATATAGTATACTTTAATATAGGTGATAAAATGAATTATCCGAATGGCATAAAAAAGGGGATTGATAATAAAAATATTACCTATAAAAATCGTGGAATGACTTTAGAAAATGATTTAAATCTCACTAATCAATATTATATTGATAACAATATTGCCTATATTTATAAAAAACCAACTCCAATTAAAGTTGTTAAAGCTGAATATAATAAACAAGGTTATAGAGTTATTAAAGAAGCTTACTATAGTGAACCATCAACAACTGATTATAATGGTATATATAAAGGGCATTATATTGATTATGAAGCTAAAGAAACAAAAAATAAAAGTTATTTTCCGATTGCTAATATTCATGAACATCAAATTAAACATATTAAAAATATTGAAAAAGAAAAAGGAATTTGTTTTTTAATCATTCGTTTTACAACTTTAGATAAAACTTATCTTTTAACAGCTAAAGATTTTTTAGATTATTTCAATGCTAAAAAAAGAAGTACAATTCCTTTAAGTTATTTTGAAGAACATGGATATTTAATAAAAGAAAAATATATAAAACGAATTGATTACTTAGAAATCGTTGATAAAATATGGAGGTTATAATGAACGATAATAATAAAAATTCAAAAAATGTGAAAAGTCGAAGTAAAAGTACGAATAACAAAAGTACTAATAATAAAAGTACCAATAATAGTTCCAAAACTACTACTAAATCTCGGGTAAAGAAAAACGAAGGAAAGGTAGCTCTTAAAACTAATCGAGTAGTAGCATTAATTGCAACCGTTGTAATTACAGTTATTTTCTATTTTCTATTTGACTGGTTTATTGCTTTATTTACAGCCGTTGGATTGTTATGCATCTTTGGATTTACAGCTTTAATGCGAGCTAGTAAGAAAAACAAAAAAAGTAATATAGCTGTAAAAGTTTTCTTAATTATTTTCTTGATTTTTTGCATTATTGGAGTATTAGGAGTTGCAACTTTTGCTATTTATATTGTTAAAGAAGCTGAGCCTAAATATAAACCAGAGTTATTAAAAGAAAAACAATCAACTATTCTTTATGATAGTGATGGACGAGAATTTGCTAAACTTGGTAGTGAATTAAGAGAAAATATTACCTATGATCAATTACCTGAAATATATATTGATTCTTTAATAGCCACTGAAGATTCAAGATTTTTCCAACATAATGGTGTTGACCTTCCAAGATTTACAAAAGCAGCTATCGGACAATTGCTCGGTAAATCTGATGCTGGTGGTGGTTCTACTTTAACCATGCAAGTTATTAAAAATAATTTAACTGATACAACTAGTGAAGGTATTGAAGGTATTATTCGAAAATTTAGTGATATTTATTTAGCAGTATTTAAAGTTGAAAAAGATTATACTAAAGAACAAATAATAGAATTTTATGCTAATAACCATCTATTAGGTGGAGCATGGGGAGTCGAAGCAGCAAGTAAATATTATTTTAATAAATCAGCCAAAGATTTAAATATTGCAGAAACTGCTCTATTTGCTGGTATGTATCAATCTCCTACAGCATATAATCCTTATAAAAATCCAGAAAATGCAACCAAAAGACGTCAAACTGTTTTAAATTTAATGGTAAGACATGGTTACATTACAAAAGAAGAAGCCGATTTGGCAGCTAGTATTCCTGTATCTTCCCTTTTAACTTATACGGATAATGGTCAAAAGGCTTATCAAGGATATATTGATACTTTATGTAAAGAAATTTTTAATAAATATGGACTTGATCCTCAAAAGACTTCAATGCTAGTTTATACTAATATGAATAGGAAAAAGCAAGATGCTATTAATAACGTTGCTAATGGAAAGAGTTACGATTGGATAAATGAATGGGTTCAAACTGGAGTTGTTGTCCTTGATTCAGGAACTGGTAAAGTTGAAGCAATGATTTCTAATAGAACTCATAGTGATGAAGAATTAGTTTTAAATTATGCTACGGGAATTAAAAGACAAATTGGCTCAACAGCTAAACCGTTATTTGATTATGCACCAGGAATGGAATATAATAACTGGTCTACTTATACTTTGTTTGATGATAGTCCATATAGTTATACTAATGGACCAGCTATCACTAATTTTGATAATAACTACGAAGGAATTATAACTTTAAGGAGAGCTTTATCAAATTCAAGAAATATCCCAGCTTTAAAGGCTTTCCAGCAAGTTAATAAAAAGAAAATAATTGAATTTGTAACTAATATTGGTATTACACCAGAAATTCAAAATGGAACTATTCATGAGGCTCATGCAATTGGATCATTTGATGGAGCAAATCCAATGGAAATGGCTGGAGCTTATCAAATATTCTCAAATGGCGGATACTATACTGAACCATATTTAGTATCAAAAATCGTTTTAAGAACAACTGGTGAAGAAATTAAAGCTGATGTAAAAAGAAAACGTGTTATAAGTGATTCCACTGCTTATATGATAACTGATGTTTTAAAAGGTGTTGTAAATAATCGAATGCGCAATGCAAGATATTATATTTCTGATAATTTTGCAGCTAAAACTGGTACTACAAACTATGATTCTAGTATTTGGAAAAAATATCCAAATTTAGCTAGTGATGCTGTTCGTGATTGTTGGGTTATGGGTTATACTAATAAAACCGTTATTTCTCTATGGTATGGATATGACGACTTAGATCCAAAGCATTTAGATCGAGTTTTGCACTGGACGCCAGCTACAATTCAACGTGAAACACTTTTCAACGCTTTAGCTAATGCTGCTTTTGACCATGATGGTTCAGACTTTGAAATGCCAAGCAGTGTTGTAAAAGTTGGAGTTGAGGCAGGAACTAATCCACCAATGTTACCTAGTCCTGGTACACCAAGTGATAGAATTATTTATGAATTATTTAAAAAAGGAACAGAACCTACGGAGGTATCTAATTCTTATTCTAAACTTGATGAACCAACTAATTTCAGTGTCAATTATCAGAAAGATAAAGTTACTCTTACATGGAATAGTGTAAATGATCCAGGATATTTACCAGGTGGCGTTTTAGGATATTATATTTACTTTAATGATAATCTAATAACTTTCACAACTAAAACAACTTATACAATCGATAATTTAACTAGTTATCTTGGTAAATATACAATTAGAGCTGGTTATAAAGATACTAGCAATAGTATGTCTAATCCAGTAAGTCGAACTCTTAGCAGTGAAAAATCGTATACATTATCATTT
>CAYTGK010000072.1:0-5570 GCA_964437305.1 uncultured Muribaculaceae bacterium | reverse complement strand
TTTAATAATCATATAAGCCATGAATTTTACTAATTTCTGTATCTGTTAAATCATCTAGTTGCCATTTATCATCAACTTTCTTTAAAGTTAAATTTAAAGTATAAGTTACTTTTTCTTTAGCTTCTTTAAGTCTATCTAGTTTATAATCATTAAATTTTGAAATATCAGTAGTTTTCCCATCTTCACTTAAAAATTCCTTTGGATTACTACTTAAATACTCTTCAGCATCATCAATGATTTTCTTATAATTATAAACCTCTATTTCTACTTCTACGGTTGCATTATCACCATCAATAGTTTCATCTTTAATTTCATAGGATAAATGTTGATATTGATTTTTTAAAATATCTTTATATCTATCCTTTTGTTCAGTTGTCATAACAGTTTCCGTTAATAAAATCTCATCTAAATCACTTAAAACTTTCTTATCTAATGTTACATAATTATTAAGTAAAGTCTCAACTCTTTTAGTTGGAGTATTCATTAAATCATTGCCACAACCAGTTAGTAAGAAAATTGATGCAACTAATACTATTAATACTTTTTTCAAATTAATCCCTCCATTTATAATATGGTATGAATTAAAAAAAATATACAAAAATAGTTTGTAATATTTTACAAACTATTAATTAACAGCTTCCATTATAACTTTATCAATTATATTATCAAGTGAATCAGTTTTAGATACATTAAAATCATTTTCAATGTTCTTTTTATTTTTCTTGATTAAATTAAGTAAATATTGCATTCTAGGAAGCAAAGGTTTAGTTTCTAAATTATCAAGAATTATTTCTAAATTTGATAACTTAGAATATTTTCCATAATTATTACTCTTAATATATGTTTCATATAAATGTTTAAAAGAATATACATCTATAGAATTAAATCTTTTATCTTCAAGAATTTTGATACTTGCATATAAGTAATTATTTTTAATTGACTTATCAAGAATAGTTTCACCAAATTTATTCTTAATGTTAGGAATAAAATCTTTATTATTAAAAACATACTCAATTATTTCTTTAACATCAACATAATTCATTAAAACTAGTAGATGAGCTAAAGTATCACCATCATTATTTTGATGATTAATATTAACTTTATCAATATATTTTAAAACTAAATCATATTGTTTATTCTTTAATAAATACATTATAACGTTGTTACCTTCTTCATCTAGAGTATTAAAATTAAACCCTTCTTTACTAATTATTTTATTTACAACTTCCATATCGTTTTCTTTAATTAAAGAGAAAATCAGGGACGGATCTTCCTCACATAGATTTTCAGCTTGCATAATTGAATAAAACATAATCCACCTCTTTCTGATGCGACTTAATATTCTAACAAAAAAATTATTTTTTGTCAAATTTTTGAGTCTACACGTTTATTACTTGCAAGTTTTAAAAGTTCAAATAGTCGTTTATGAGCTTCATTAATTTCTATATTTAAAGAATTTTTCAAAGCTTCAATTATTTTTTCTTCATTAGTTTCAACTTTATTAAAAAGTTCAAAATACATATATTCTAGTTTTTCTTTATTAGCATTTTTTATTTCATTTAAAAGATATTTTTTTATTTTTATTTCATTTCGTGTTAAAAAACTATGATTTTTTTTAGTTCCTATTATATTGTATGCAATATCTGTAAAAGTGCATCTCCTAGAAATATCAATAGCATCCATAGCCTCGTCAAGTAATAAATCACTTACTTTAATAACTTGATAATCAGCATTTAATAATACTCCTACTACTCTATAAGTATCTGTAAATATACAAGCGTGTTTTAAGACTTTAACTTTTTTATTATCAAATAATTCCGTTTTATTTTGAATACAAGTAACTATTGGATCATCTAAAACTATCTTTTTAGTTAATAAATCTTCTATAAAATTAGCATCTACTTTAAAAAGTGGTGTTTTTTTAATATGGTAAATAGGATCACTTTTTTCCCATTCATAAAATTCATAAAAATCATTGTTAAAATTTAATAAAATATCATATATATATACCATTTAGTCTCCTTTTTGAAAAATTGCAATTATAATTAATAATATTCCTAATAATGCAAGTAAACACTCAAAACGATGAAAAATAAAATTAATATATTCTAAACCTGTAAATCCTATAGTTAAATAGTTTAAGTATAAAATAATATACATAAACCCAATTATCGAAAAACCAAATCCTATTAAAAAGAGAAAAAAACGTATCACATTTCACCTAGTAATAGTTTATTTTTCGCTCATTAATATTATGATAAAGTTAATTAATTTTATACAAAAAAACTAGTGATTTTTCACTAGTTAACTTTTATCCTTTACTTCTTTCATAAGATTCTTCTTCTTCATTTTCTTCAAAGTTTCCCTGAAATCCTCTATTTTGTTGAATTAAATCACTATATTGAATAATTTCTGCTCGAAGATTACTTAATTCTTCAGTTCTTGACATTTTATCTTTATCAAGATCAGCTATTATTTTTGGAGCATCAGCAAGAAGTTGTTGTAATTCTTTATTCTGAGTTTCTCTAATTTTTCTTGCTTCTTCCATTTCTTTTTCCAATTCACTTAATTCATTTCTTCGACTAGCAATTTCTTCCAAAGCTTTTTTAGCTTCTGAAAAATCAACTATATTTCCTTGATTTCCATTTAAGAACTGATTTAATCTTTCATCTTTTTCTTCTTGAGTAATTTCAGAATTTGGTACATCTTCTAATGTCCCTTCATCATTAATTGGTGTTACCTCAGTTTCTCCATTTTCCATTGTTTCTGTATTTAACTTTTGTCCTAAGAAGAAACCACCATCTGGGGATGCAGGGTTTGGACCTTCTTCCATCGCTTGAGAGGCAGGAACTTCTTCTGACACCGCTCCACTTAATTCTTGAGGAGGTGGTGCACTTAAAACTTGAGTATCCATTGCAACAGGGGCAGAAGGTGCAGGTACATCTTCAGTCATTGTTTCTAAAGGTTGAGGTTGATTATTGCTAACCATCACTCTTAGAGCATTTCTTGTTCTTGTTACAACAGCACTACTTATTTTTAAACGTCGAGACCCAGCATCTTTAGCCATTGTTGGCTCAACATAGGAAATATTTAAAGTTGTAATTTTACCTAAAATTTTATCATCAGTAGGTAAATTAACATTAGCTATATTGGTAGTTGCAACAGGAGCTTGAGGTACTGCAGTTACTCCAGCAGGTTCTGCATTTAAAGTTACATTTGTTGGAGCTTGACTTATTGGAGCTTGAGTTTCAACAGGAGGAGGGGCTACAACAGGTTGGCTTGCAACATCTGGAGCTAATCCGCCTGTAGGAGCTACAACTGTATTAACTTTTTCCATTATAGCAGCCGATTTAGTTTTAAAAGTTTGACCTGAACTAAGCTTGGCTGGTTTAGCATGTTTACCAGGCATAACCTTTATCTTTTTATTATTTATATATCCTTCATTAATATTTAAAGCCGTTATGTTATTTAGCATGTCTTTCACCCCTTCTTACTAATCGTTTTTAGAAAGTTCTCTTAATAAATCTTTAATTTTAGCCCATTCAGTTTCATCACTAACTGTATTTAATGTAACTTCATCTCCAACTCTAGTAACACTAGAAACATAAATAGTTACATTTCCATTATCATCTGTCTCATTTTTAGTATATATTAAGTATTCTTTATTCGTGTCATTAAATTTAAAAGACAATAGAACCTCGACATTTTCTGTTGTTCCATTCTCAAGTGTTATAGTAATCATTTTTTTATCATCCATAATATCCTCCATATCATCTATATTCATTTTACCATATTTATTTATTATTTCAAGTAGTTTTGTAATTTTTCCCTAAATTTTTTAAAATTTTCAGAATTTTTCATAATAATTATTTTTACTGTTTCAATAACTTTTTAATAAAATTTCTATAAAAAAAGAAAATATATTTTAATTATACATTTTCTTTAATTAACAACCTCTTTTTTTATCTTTTTAATCAAAAAATAATTACATTTATATGCACATCTTTCTTTTAAATATTCATCTTTAGTATTTATATCATTTATTTTATTAAATCTACTATTTGATTTATCACAAAAACCTTTTAATCTTAGTTTATTATAAGAATAATCTCCTAAAATATAATCAAAAGGTTCAAAGTAATCTGTATATTTACTTTCTAATAATTCTTTATCTAAACAATCATTTAAATTTTCAACTATTTCATATTCTGTGTTTTCTAATTTTATCATTTTTTATACTCCCTATTAAATGCACTAAATTGTGTTTTATATTTACTTAAATTACTACCACTATTCCAAGTCATATATCCTCCTGTAAGCCCTACTTCATATAAAGCTTCAATTTGTTTTTCTAGCATAGCTCCATTATAGGTTACATAAGGACTCCAATATGGAGTATCATAGGCTGTTATCCAAGTTCTAGCAACAGCTGGAGTTGGAGTTTCAGTTTGTCTTAAAGCTGCCGTCTTACCCCAAGTTAACATCGTATTATAAGGATTTTCCCAATTACTAGCAACGTGTTCAAAATGGTCAGTATAAGGCATTGCACTTATAGCATCAACTACATTACTAATAGCTGGAAAATATTGCCCATAAGCTGTTACATAACCCCAAGAAGATTCTCCAAATACATCAGCTGATACATAAACTCCCATTTCATGAAGTTGATGAGTAGCATACATTAAAAATCTTTGAATAGCTTGAGCTTTTTCTTCTCCATATGTATTTTTATAATCAATAGTACTTTCAACACCTGTTAATCTATCAGGAAATCTTACATAATCAAATTGAATTTCATTAAATCCACATAATTCAACAGCTTCTTTTGCTAATTTAATTGTAAACTCCCAAACTCCTCGCCTATAAGGACTTGGCCAATAAGAACCACCCTGTTGTAATAACCCTCCACTCTTTTTACCAATTGCATCATCTTTATTATCAAGTGCATAATAATCATCTTTAAAAGTTGTAATTCTTCCAATTACATAAAAACCATTATCTTTTAATTTTTTAATTGCTTCTTTATAATCTTCAACACTATTATTAGCATACTTATAATTGGTAGGTGATAATTCTTTATATACTTCACTCTTATAAGCAGGAACAGTATTATCTTTAATATCAACTACAAATGCATTAATCTTCGTAGTTTTAGCATATTCAATATAAGAATCAATATTATTTTTAATTCCAGATGCTCCATTTATATATAAAGCATAAACTTCATCAGGCATTTTATTATCTTTAAAACTTGGTTTTTCAACTGGATAATAGTCTAAATTACCAGCACTACCTCCTCCAAGTTTTCCAACTCTTTCCAAATGGGTTTTATAAATTCCCTCTTCATCATAATTTTTCTTGGCTTCTTCTTCCGATTCAACTAAATACTCTCCATAATAGTAGCCTTCTTCTTCACCTTGCTTTACTTTGTAATAATCAACCATTCCACTTTCAAGTAATTTATTATAGCCAATTATTTCTAACTTGTCCCCCTTATTTACCAAATTTCCTAAACTACCATCTAAAGTTTTTAATAAATTATTAGCTGTTCTTACATAAAGTTCTTTTTC
>CAYTGK010000071.1:0-5641 GCA_964437305.1 uncultured Muribaculaceae bacterium | reverse complement strand
TCTTTTAATATCTAAAATAATTGGCAAGATAATTGGTTTTCGTCCAGTTAGTTCTATGATATAAGTATTTATATTTGTTTGGATAAAACTTTTTATATCTTGAAAAGTAACCGTTGGTTCTTTAAGTTTATTAGTAATTAATAAACTAGCTTTTATTTCTAATTTTTTAATTAATTCTTCATTTTCATTTACTTGAATAAAACCTCGTGTTACAATAGTTGGTTTAGTTAAAAGTTTTCTACTTCGAATATCAATATTTGAAACAATTACTAAGATGCCATCACTAGCCATGATTTTTCTATCTCTTATAACTTGAGTAGCTATTTCTCCAGCATTTGTTCCACCAATATACACATCATCCATTTTAATTTTTCCACCAATTGTTATTTTATGGTTTTTAATATCTAAAATATCTCCATTATCAAGAATAAAAATATTTTCTTTAGGAACTCCACACATATTAGCAATATCAGCATGACTCTTTAACATACGATATTCACCATGAAAAGGCAACATATATTTAGGATTTAGAAGTCTAATCATTAACTTAAGTTCTTCTTTATTAGCATGACCTGAGGTATGAATATTTGAATTAGTTGTATTTGTATAAACTTTAACTCCTTGTAAATATAATTTATTAATTGTTCTTGAAATACTAAGAGCATTTCCAGGAATAGGACTTGATGAAAAGATTACAACATCATCAGGTCGAAGTTTTATATGTTTATGTTCCAAATCAGCAATTCTTGATAAAGCTGCTAAAGGTTCACCTTGACTACCAGTACATAAAATACATATATCTTTAGGTTTTAAAGTATTAGCTTCTTCAGGTGAAATGAATAATTCTTTATGATTTATATAGCCACCTTTAATTGATATTTCAATATTAGATTCCATACTTCTTCCAAAGATACAAATTTTGCGATTATGTTTATAACAAGTTTCCACGATATGTTTCAATCTATAAATATTAGAAGCAAAAGTAGCAATGATAATTCGACTATTTCTTTCATCATCAAAAATATCATTTAAAGCAGCATCAACCATTGATTCACTGTTAGAAATTCCATCATTTAAAGCATTTGTTGAATCACTTATTAAAATATCAACACCTTCTTCACCAATTCTAGCCATTTTATGTAAATCAGCCATTGGTCCAATTGGGGTAAAATCAAATTTGAAATCCCCTGTTGTAACAATTGTTCCATCTGGAGTTTTAACTCTTATTCCATGAGAATCGGGAATTGAATGAGTAGTTCTAAAAAAATCTACTTCAAAATGTTTAAATTTAATAATATCATCACTTTTATAGACAAATAAATTATCAAATCGAATATTCTTTTCAGCTAATTTTAACTTGATAAGTTCATATGCTTGATTAGGAGCATAGATATTTTGAATATTGACACTTTGTAAAAGAATGGGAATAGCTCCAATATGGTCTTCATGACCATGGGTTATAAATAAAGCTTTAATTTTGCTTTCATTTTCTTTTAAGTAAGTATAATCAGGAACTGAATAATCAATACCTAACATGGTCAGTTCAGCAAAAGAAATTCCAGCATCAATGATAATAATTTCATTTTCATGTTCAAGAGCATACATATTCTTTCCAATTTCACCTAATCCACCTAAAATAACAAGTCGAGTTTTTGACTCTTTATTCATTAAAAAATAATCCTCCTTCCTTTTAAGTTAAAAGAACTAACTTTAACATTATACTATTTTTTTTAATACTTGTAAATATTTTTCATTTATTTTTGTCTTGTAATATGATTAGTATAGTTACTATCAATAGTCGTTTTTAAAATGAAATTTTTATTTTCTAACAATAACTGCATTAGTATAAAAGTAATTAATATTTAATATTTAAGTTAATTATTTAATATAAATGTCAAGATAAAAGTTAAGAAAATGCAAAGTAAAAATATATCAGAAAAGTTAAAATAAGAAAAATTTATTTGTAAATATGATAATGTTAAGAGTTAGTATTTAATTTTGTCTTGCAATAACAAGTAAAAATATCTATTAAAAATAGTAAATTCATGTTAAAATAAAAATTAGTTAAAGGTGACAATATGGATTCATATAAATATGATCAAAATCTTATTCGAAAAATACGTGAAAATGTTGATATAGTTGAATTTATTGGAAGATATATTCCACTTGAAAAAAAAGGTAAAGGATATGTTGGACTTTGCCCTTTTCATAATGACAATAACCCATCTTTAAGTGTTTCAAGAGAAAAACAAATATTTAATTGCTTTGTTTGTGGAGAAAAAGGGAATGTTTTTAATTTTTTAATGAAATTTAAAAATATATCATTTCCTGAAGCAGTAAGAGAAATTGCTAATGAAGTAGGGATAAGTGTTGGAGATAATTACCAAATAAAACCAGATAAAAATAAAAAAATGTATGATATTTATGATATAACGAATAAATTTTTTCAAAATAATTTATTATCAAAGGAAGGAGCAAAAGCAAGAGAATATTTAAAGAATCGCAAGCTTAATATGGAAACCATTAAAGAGTTTCAAATAGGACTTGCTTTAAATGAAAGAGATTCATTAACTAAATTATTAACTAAAAAAGGATATGATTTAAAAACTTTAAATGATTTAGGTCTTGCAACTAATGATTATGATTCTTATATTAGAAGAATTATATTTCCATTATTTAATACAAAAGGTCAAGTTAATGGTTTTTCTGGAAGAATTTATAATGGTGAGAATGTTAATAAATATTTAAATACGAAAGAAACAGTTATATTTAAAAAAGGTGAAAATATTTATAATTATCATCGGGCTTTAGAAGAAGTTAGAAAAACTAAGTATGTTATTTTAATGGAAGGCTTTATGGCTGTTATTAGAGCTTATACAATTGGAGTTAAAAACTGTGTAGCAACTATGGGGACATCTTTAACAAGTGATCAAATTAATTTAATAAAAAGACTATCTAATAATATTTATTTATGTTTAGATGGTGATGAGGCTGGAATAAATGCTACTATGAATAATGGTAAGTTATTAGAAAATGCTAATTGTAATGTAAAAGTAATTGTATTAGAAGAAGGACTAGACCCAGATGATTATATTTTAAAATATGGGAGTGAAAAATTTATTTCTTTAATTGATAATGCTATTAGTTATAATGATTTTCGAATTCGTAATTTAAAAAAAGGAGTTAATTTAAATAATGTCACGGAAAAAACTAATTATGTTAATTCGGTTTTAAAAGAAATTAGTTTAGTTAAAGATGAAATAAAACAGGAAATTATGTTAAAAAATCTTGCTAAAGAGACTGATATATGGTATAATACTTTGGAAAAAAAGTTGAAAGAATTGCTAACTAGTCAGGAACGTGCTAAAATTGTCATAAAAAATATCCCAGTTAAACCGACTAAGAAGCTTGATAAATATGAAAAAGCGATGCAAGCAATAATTTACTATATGCTTCAAAATAAAGAAGTTATAACACTTGTAGAAAATAGTGGTGTTTATTTTCCAATTGATAGTTATAGAATTTTAGCTAGAGAAATTTCTTATTTTTATGAACAATATGGGTATATTAATATTGCAGACTTTAATACATATATCGAGGGTAATAAAGAGATAGATGGAGTTTTTAAGGATATTATGAGTCTTGACTTAGATAGTAATCCTAATGATAAGGTTATTTTGGAATATTTAGATGTAATCAAAAAATATAATGTATCTCTAGAAATTAAACGTTTAGAAAAGTTAATAGGAGATGAAGTTGATTTAGAGGAACAAGCTAAAATAAGTAATCAAATCATGAAACTTAAAATGGGGAGTGAAAATAATAATGATAAGTGAAATCAAAACTTTTGAAGAAAGAAAAGAAGCATTAGTTAAAGAGGGTAAAGAGAGTGGTTATGTAACTTATGAACAATTAGCTTCAGAATTAAAAGGTTTAGATATTGATGCTGATTCTTTAGATGAATTATATAATGTATTAATTGAAAATAATATTGAGATTAAATCTGAAGATGAAATAGCAGATAATGGTGAGGAATTAATTGAAACACCTGATCAAATATTAGAAGATTTATCTAATTCTAAAGATATTAAAATAAATGATCCAGTTAGAATGTATTTAAAGGAAATTGGACGAATTAATTTGCTTACAAGTGATGAAGAATTTGAATATGCAAGACGTGCAAATGAAGGTGATGAGCATGCTAAATCAATGCTTGCTGAATCTAATCTACGGTTAGTGGTTAGTATTGCTAAAAGGTATGTTGGACGTGGAATGTTATTTTTAGATTTAATTCAAGAAGGAAATATTGGGCTTATGAAAGCTGTTGATAAATTTGATCCTGATAAAGGATATAAATTCTCGACTTATGCTACATGGTGGATTAGACAAGCTATTACGAGAGCTATAGCTGATCAAGCTAGAACTATTAGAATTCCTGTTCATATGGTTGAAACTATTAATAAATTAGCAAGAGTTCAAAGACAATTAACTCAAGAATTAAATAGAGAACCAACAGATGAAGAAATTGCCAAAAAGCTTGGAATTTCTTTAGAAAAAGTAAGGGAAGTTTATAAAATAAGTCAAGATCCAGTTAGCTTGGAAACACCTATTGGGGAAGAAGATGACTCTCATTTAGGAGATTTTATTCGGGATGAAAGAACGATGTCCCCTGAAGAATATACAGAAATTGGAATGTTAAAAGAAGAATTATCAGGAGTATTATTAACTTTAACGGAAAGAGAAGAAAAAGTTTTAAGACTTCGGTTTGGTCTTGACGATGGACAATGTCGAACTCTTGAAGAAGTTGGACAAATCTTTAATGTTACTAGGGAACGTATTCGTCAAATTGAAGCTAAAGCTTTAAGAAAATTAAGACATCCAAGTCGTTCTAGAAAGTTAAAGGACTTCTTAACAGATTAATGATAAATATAAGTGATAGGCTACGAACAGTAGCTTCTTTAGTTTCTGATAATTCATATATAATTGATGTTGGCTGTGATCATGCTTTACTTTCCATTTATTTAGTTCAAACGTTAAAAAATGTTAAAGTAATTGCAAGTGATATAAATTCTAACCCTTTAAAGATTGCTCGAGCAAACATAAAAAAATTTAAATTAGAAAATAAAATTGAAGTAATAGAGCAAGATGGAATTAAAAATTTAAATCCTAAAGTCGATACAATTATAATAGCTGGTATGGGAGGTATTTTAATTAGTAAGATTTTAGATGATAAAGATAATTTAACTAATATTAAACAAATTATTGCTTCACCTAACAATGATTTTCCTTTAGTTCGTAAGACTTTAAAAAAAATAGGTTTTTCTATTGAACATGAACAAATAATTTTAGATAAAAAACCTTATTTAATTATTAAAGCAATTCCTGGTAAAAATGTTCATCTTGATTATTTTTTTGGTATATTAGATAATAAAAGTTTAGGAACTATCTATTACTATACTAATCTTTTACATACAAATACAACTATTTTAAAAAAAATGCCTAAAAAATATGTATTAAAACGTTTAAAACTAAAACAAGAAAATAAAAAAATAAAGAAATTTTTACTAACTAAAAAAGATTAGTTAGTATTTTTTTGCTTAAAAAAGTGTCAAATTATGTCAAATTTTAATTTTTTTTACCT
>CAYTGK010000070.1:0-5679 GCA_964437305.1 uncultured Muribaculaceae bacterium | reverse complement strand
TCTTCATCTGTATCTTGTTCAGACTCAGCAATTTGGTCTTTAAGAATATCTAAAATACTATTATCTTTTGGTAATTCCATTGCATTAGAAAGTGAATGTTCTTTTGCAGAAGAAATAACTGGTGTCAATGCTTCCAATATTCCATAATCAAATTGATTTGATTCACTAAATGCTACTATACCAAGAACAGCATTACTACTAAATGGTGAATATGCCACTAAACCTTTCATTCCAGCAAAATCTGCTTCAAAGGTTAAATATTCTACTCCTTCATAAGTTTTAACGTCTCCTTTGGAAACCGAATTAGCTTTGCCATTATTAGTTAAAGTAGTTTCAATTGTACTCTTGTTTTCTTTTAAAATATTATAATTTCCAACAATTGGACCAATTATTTCAGCCGTCCATTTATAATCTGTACTAATTATCATTAGTGCATCTTCCTCAAATGAATAAGTCATAGTCTCAGGAAGTGTAAACGTATAACCACCAAAATTAACTTGTGTAGTTTGTCCTTGACTTATCTGATTGTTATTATTATCATTACTTTTTTTATTACCCAAAAATTTCATACCAACTATTCCAACAACTGCAACTACCAAGACTAAAACTATTCCTATAATTGCAGGTTTCATATTTTTTACTTTTGGTTTATCATTTGGAGTTCCAGAAGGTGAAACATTATTATCTAAAGTTGGTGGAGTGGGCGGAGTTTGAGTATTATTTTCTGGAGCATTAGTCGTTGGAGGAACTACAGTTGCGTTTGGTGTTACTGGTTGTACAACAGTTGGTACTGGTACTACTGGGGTAACTGGAGTAACTTCTTGAGAATTTGCATTAGAATTTAAAGACTCGGCAACAGGCGTTTGGGTTACTGGAGTAACTGGCTCGGGAGTGATTGGGCTTGAGTTTAAATTTTCAATTGGTTGAACAGGTGGTGCAACAGGAGCTGGCGTTGGAGCTACAGATGGTAATGGCTCCACATTCACTACTGGTGAAACATTTAGTGTAGGTGAAGATACTGGAGCTACTGGAGTAACTGGTGGAGTCCCTACTCCTTGAACTGGTGCAACTGGTGGTACTGTTCCTCCTAAACTTGGCTGACTTAATGTCTCAACACCTGAATTAGGTGTTCCACTTGGATTTAAATTTTGACCTTCTATAGGTCCCATATTATTATTCATTTTTTTCCTTCTTTCTTTATTTTAATTTTTGATCCAATACTTGGAAATTAGTAACTTCCTCAAGAATACTATTTGTAATCTCCTTTCCATTACCACTTACTTCAACCTCTAAATATCCACCCTTTGGAAGCTCAAAAAACAACACTTCTTTATTGATATAATAATTATATCTATTAAGACTTGTAAACATAATTCCACCTAAATCAGTATATCCTCCAGTATATCTTGCAAATGTCTTATTATTTAGTTTTACATTTCCACGACTTGTTAAATACTTATAACTACCATACGCCTTTTTAAATAAACTATTAATTCTATCAATTTCACTCTTATTATTTTTAATTAAAGTGCTTGTTAATTGATATTTAACTTCATAATCATACATCTTTTTATCTTTATTATAATTAAGTCCAAAATGTCTTGTTGCATATATATTAGAGTTATCATCAAGTTCAATATATTTAACTGGCAACTTAATTCTTATATCATCATAAGTTCCATTAGTCAAACTTGTAATTCTTTTAAGTTCAGAAATTATTTCTTCATCTTGAACTTCACTTTTCAAATAATTTGCATAATTAGAAGTCGAATTTATCTTAATCATTTTAATTAATTTTTCTGGAATATTAACTCCTGTAGCCTTAATTTCAATTATCAAGATATGATTCTTATCTAAATTATACACCATAATTACATTTTCTTCAAGTGTATTTTTATCATCATGATAACTATTTTTATAAATATAACTATTAGCATTGTCTTTAAGCTTTACTAACCCCTCTATATAATCAGAATATTTTCTATAATTATCAAATTTTGTATAAAAACTCAAACTACTATCTCGATTTAAATATTCATAGATATTTCGATTTAAAATATTACTTGTTAAAGTAATATTACTATTTTCTAAGCCTTGAAAAGTAAAACTTCCAAGATTAGATGAAAAATCACGACTTAAAAAGTTACTTGGAATACTATAAGAAACATAATAATTATTACTAGCAATTTCAACATCCTGACTCGTATTTAATAAACTTATTACTTGTTTACTATTTGTATATTCAAACTCTTTTTCTGGAACATTCACTCTACTAACTAAAGCATAAACTTCCTCTTTTATATCAAAATTGTAAATTATATTATTAACACTATCTAATAAAATATCAAAATAAGTATTATTTGCAAGATAACTTATAAAAACTAACTTATCTTCTTTTTTAAATACTGAAACTAAAACTTCATTATCTCCACTTTCATATAATAATTTATATCCTTGATAATTGTTCTTGGTTAAAAAAGTATCTTCTTTTTGTAATAGATTATAATTAGAATTATTTTCTTTAATATTATAAATAATCTCATCAATTAATTCTGAAATACTTTGATATTTATTTTCATCGTTTAATGTCATAATCTCAATTTTAACTTCACTTTTACTTTTATGTTTAAAAATTATTTTATTATTACTTTTTTCTTTTATTTTCCAAGTGTTATCATATACTAATTCATAATCATTTGTTTCTACAGATTTTAAATAATTCTTTTTAGTCATTACAAAAGATACACCAACTATTAAGATAAGAATAACTAATAAAGATATTGTTGTTGTTAAAATAACTTTTTTATTTTGAATTAATTTCATAATCTTTTTCATAATTTCACCTCAACAACAATTAAATAATCAAATTCTTCCATAATAATTATCTTATATTTTTGATTTTCATAAATAACTTTATTACTAGTATCTAAAGTATTTTTAAATCCACTTTCAAGTAAATCCTTTTTAAAAGGGGCAATTAAATCCATACTATTAACATAATTTTTTATACTATTTTTATATCTTAAACTAATTATTCCGTCTTTATAACTAGCTTTTACTAATTCTAAATTAATATTCTTTTCAATATTACCAATTTTTGAATATTCTTTCCATTTACGACTTGGAATATTATTCTTAATTTCTTCTTCATTATAATTAACATAATAATATTTTTCTTTTAAATCTTGAAAACTAATTGAATCAATATTTTCAAAATCTATATTAGCAAATTTATCTTGTATTTCTTTTAAAGCTTCCCCTTTTAGAAATCTCGAAACACTTGTATTGGCATTTTTTTCTAAATTCATTCCAATTACTTCTCCATTAATATTAAATAATGGACTCCCAGCAACATTTTTAGAAATAGGAATTGATGTTTCTAAATAATTACTATTAGCTAAAATAATTCCTGTATTAGAAGTTAAACCCACACCTGTTGAAGTTGAAAGATTAATTCCTACATCATTTGCTTTTAAATTCGTAGTACTTCCTAATTTTACATAAGTATTGGTTTTTTCAGATAATTTTAAAATAGCTATATCTAAATTTGGTTTAACTGTAACAATACCTTCTATTTTAAGCACTTTATCATTAGCTGTTAATATTATATCTTGTCCATTTATTAATGCACTTTCTAAAAAACTCCAAGTTGTAGCAACCATCCCATTTCCAATAAAAAAGCCATTAGCCATTTTTACAATTGTATTATTATAATTAGCTGTTAAATAAACTATTTTATCTTTATTGTTATTGTAAATATTATTAATTGTTGTGTTACTTAAACTCTTTAATTTACTATAGTCATAAATCTCTAAATTAGCTTCATAAGGTGGTATAATTGCTAAAGTATTTAACTTTTCAGTTGCTGAAACATTTTCTAAATAGAAATTTAAATCATCTTCTAATTCTGTATATAAATAGTATAATTTATAATCATTATTAATTTCTTTAAAATAATAATATATAATTAAATTAGTCTCCACATATTCATATTCTTTGGGATTAGTAATACTAGCTTTTTTTATTTTAATATTAGGAATAGTTATTGAACTAATAATTACATCATTGTTTTTAGTAATTTGAATATCACCATAAGAATTATAAATAATATCATGCTCTGTTAAACTCAAAAAAACTTTTGGTAAAGTCATACTTGAAATCAAATAATCTTTATATTCTTGACTATCTTCATCATATCCTGTTTGACTTTTATCACTTTTAGGAATATCAGGCAGATATATTAGCTTTAAAAAATCTTCATGACGTTTGTAATAATGTTCACTAGATTCCTCATTACTTCCCATCTCACCAAGTAATAAATAAGTAGTTTTTTTGGTTAAACTAGTAATTTTTTCTTCTAATTCTTTATCAAAATTACTTATCGTATATGTCAAAGTATAATTTTTATTAAAGTTATCCATAACTTTTTTATCTTTATTGAATGATAATGTATCAAGATTAAATGTAAAGTTTGTATTTACAGCATAAACTGAGAGTGTCATCATAAAAATTGTTATTATTACTATTATTTTTCTTTTCATGATCATTTTACCTCCAATTCACTTTTTAAAATTTCTACTATATATTTACTTGCTGCCTCAGCATTATCACCATTTAAATAAACATCATGAAAGGCTTCAGCAATTGTCTCATGATAAATATAATTACCACTATTATCTCTAGCAATTGCATATTTAGATATAGTTTCACGCCA
Source organism: uncultured Muribaculaceae bacterium (assembly GCA_964437305.1). Taxonomy (GTDB): domain Bacteria; phylum Bacillota_I; class Bacilli_A; order RF39; family UBA660; genus RUG591. Next base: position 965 of record CAYTGK010000070.1, on the reverse strand, counting down.
TTTATCAAAATCTAAATCTCCACCATCTTTTTGATAATTTTTATAAGCTTTCATTAAAATTTCATAAACATAGGCATTGGTATTATGAGCTTTTATCATTGTGTAATACTTATTAACATTATTAGCATCAATTAATAATATAGAATCTAAGTCATAATGTTTTAATGTTGCTAAAAATGCTAAATAATGACCAAGTTCATGAGCAACCGTTGAATACTTAGTTGTTCCTTTAGGAAACCATCCCATAGAAGCACTTCTACTTGTATTTAACTGTAATCTATCAGGATTTAAAAAATATTCAGAATTTAAAATTAATAACGTTTTTATAGCCCAAGGATAAGTTGATTTAGTATTAGCTGTTGCAAAAGGAAATGCTCCTTGAAAAGCTGCAATTGTATCTTTAGATATGTCTTCATTAGTGTTAGCTAAAGTTAAGTTTGATAAATAACCTCTCGTACTTGGATAATCTTTATAAATTTTAGCAAAAACATTTCCAAGTTCTTTAGCAAAATCAACATCCATTTCACATAAATTAACAGCTGTAATTCCATATTTCTTGATTATTTCATCTTCAACTTTTTTTATTTCCGATGGACATTCCCCTTTTTGAGAAACTGAATCTTTAACAATTAAATTTGTAATATCTCTTTTATTTTTTATATCTACTCCTTGATATATATTATCATAAACTATAACTGTATTATATTTCCCCTTTGAATGATAATTGCTAACTTCTTCTTTTCCAGTATTATCATGATTAGCATTATCAAAATAATACGATTTTTGAACAAAATTAGTCATGAACAAACCAGTAAATAGAAAAATAATTCCAACAAAAGCTGTTAAATAACCAATTGCAATTTTTTTATCTATCCTATTCATGACTATACTCCTTTCTATATTGCATACTATTCTATTAAATATTATAATATATTTTTTACATATCTCCAAGTAATTCAAAAAAA
>CAYTGK010000069.1:0-6003 GCA_964437305.1 uncultured Muribaculaceae bacterium | reverse complement strand
AATATGAGGTTATAAAAATGGTTATAGCTTTTAAAGGTAAAAAAGTTAAAATTGAAACAAGATAATTTAAAAGAACTTTATTTAATAGTTCTCAAAGAAAATAATTAAAAACTCTTGATTTTTAAAAAAATCTTTGTTATTATTTAATAAGCAAGTGCGAAAGACGGAATGAAATAATATTTTAAAGAGAGTCTATGGTCGGTGTAAATAGATAAAATAGTTTCTTTTAAATCACTTTCAAGTGCTATTTATGGATAAGATAAATACGGTAATGCGTTATAGTTTTTGAGAATTTATCATATAATATAAAGATAAATTAAATTAAGGTGGTAACACGAACTCTTCGTCCTTAGGCGAATGAGTTTTTTTATTTTTTAGGAGGGATATTATGTTTAAAGAGTTAGAAAAAGAAAAGACTAGTGAAGTAGAAAGTGAAATAAGTCGTAAATGGGAAAATATGAAAATACTGGATAGATGTTTAGAAAATCGTGATAAAGATTTTGTCTTTTATGATGGACCAGCAACAGCTAATGGATTTCCAGGTTTACATCATATGGTTGCTAAATTTTTAAAAGATAGTTTTTGTAAATACAAAACAATGCAAGGATATCGAGTTTTAAGAAAAGTTGGTTGGGATACTCATGGATTACCAGTTGAGGTAGAAGTTGAAAAGACATTAGGTTTTAAGAATAAAAATGATATTGAAAAATATGGTATTAAAGAATTTAATGAGAAATGTCGAGAAATAGTTTGGAAAAATGAAAAGGCTTTTTCAGATTTAACAACTAAAATGGGACAATTTATTGATTTAAAACATCCCTATGTTACTTATGATAATAATTATATTGAAACAGAATGGTATATTTTAAAGAAATTCTTTGATGAAGGATTATTCTATGAAGGAGTTAAAGTAGTACCTTATTGTACAAGATGTGGAACAGGACTTGCTTCTCATGAAGTGGCTCAAGGCTATAAAGAGATTGAGGCTCAAACTGTAATTGTACCTATGAAGAAGAAAGATGAAGATGTTTATTTCTTGGTTTGGACAACGACCCCTTGGACTTTGATTTCTAATGTTGCGTTATGTGTTAATCCAGAGTATGATTATGTTAAAGTTGAAAGTAAAGGTTATAAATTCATTTTAGCTGAAGCACTTGTTTCTAAAGTATTAGGTGATGATATTAAAGTTCTTGAAAAATATAAAGGGAAAGACTTAGAATATATGGAATATGAACAATTAATTCCAAGTTTAAAAGTTAATAAAAAGGCTTTCTATGTAACTTTAGCTGATTATGTAACCATTGAAGATGGTACAGGTATTGTTCATATTGCACCTGCTTTTGGTGAAGATGACTCTAAAGTTGGAAGAAAATATGATTTACCTTATTTAAATCCTGTTGGAGAAGATGGCTGTTATACGGAAGGTTTATGGAAAGGTATGAATGTATTTGATGCTGACCTTGAAGTTATTAAATATTTAAAAGCTAATGATAAATTATTTAAAAAACAAAAAATGCTACATAATTATCCACATTGTTGGAGGTGTGGAACTCCACTTTTATACTATTCTAAACCAAGTTTTTATCTTGAAGTTACTAAATTAAAAGATAAAATCATTGAAGCTAATAAAAAAGTTCATTGGTATCCTGAATATGTTGGAGAAAAACGTTTTGGCAATTGGCTTGAAAATTTAAATGACTGGGCAATTTCCAGAAGTCGTTATTGGGGAACGCCCCTTCCTTTATGGAGATGTGAATGTGGACATGATGAAATGATTGGTTCCCGTCAAGAATTAGTTGAGAAAGCAATAGAGACAATTAATGAAACAATCGAACTACATAGACCATATGTTGATGATATTCATATCAAGTGCCCAGAATGTGGTAAAACGATGAGTCGTGTAAAAGATGTCATTGATTGTTGGTTTGATTCTGGTTCAATGCCATTTGCTCAATATCATTATCCATTTGAAAATAAGGAACTTTGGGAATCACAATTTCCAGCTGATTTTATCTGTGAAGGAATTGATCAAACACGTGGTTGGTTTTATTCATTAATTGTTATTTCAGTTTTCCTAAAAGGAGTATCACCCTATAAAAATGTTTTAGTAAATGATTTATTACTTGATAAAGATGGTAAGAAGATGAGTAAGTCTAAAGGCAATATTATAGAACCCTTTACGACGATTGAAAAATATGGAGCTGATACTGTTCGTTTCTATTTACCATATGTTTCCCCAGTTTGGACTCCATTAAAATTTGATGAAGAAGGCTTAAAAGAAGTTTATTCTAAATTCTTTAATCCTTTACTTAATACTTATACTTTCTTTCAAACTTATGCTAATATTGATAATCTTGATCCAAGAGAATTTGAAATTAAATATCAAGATTTAGAAGAAATTGATAAATGGTTATTATCAAAATATAATAAATTATTAAAATATGTAACAGAAAGTTATGATGAATATGACTTAAATAAAGTAGTTCGAGCCTTAGTTACCTTTGTATCTGATGATTTATCAAATTGGTATATTAGACGTAATCGAAATAGATTTTGGGCAAGTAATATGGATAATAGTAAAAAAGCAGTTTATAAAACAACTTACGATGTATTAGTTGGTTTATCTAAAATAATAGCACCAATTGTTCCATTTGTATCAGAAAATTTATATACTAAATTAACTGATGAAGAAAGTGTACATTTAGCAGAATTTCCTAAATATAACGAAGATTATATTGATCTTAAAATTGAAGAAAAGATGGATACCGTAAGAGATTTAATTTCACTAGGTAGAAAAGTAAGAGAAGATGTTAAAATAAAAGTACGTCAACCTTTAAGTGAAGTAGTTATTGATTCAAAATTAAAGAAAACAATTGGAAATCTAACAGATTTAATTAAGGAAGAATTAAATGTTAAAGATATTAATTTTGAAAAAAATTTAGATAAATATATCAATTTTGAAGTGAAACCGAACTTTAAAGTATGTGGAAAAATCTTTGGTTCAAGTATAAAAAATTTAACAGAGTATTTAAAAAATATGACTAAAGATAATATTAATAAACTTGAAAATGGTGATACTTTAACAATTACTTTGGATAATAAAGATTATGTGATAAATCGTGATATGTTAGATATTAGAGTTAATTCAAAAGAAGGATATAACACAGGAATTAATAATAATTTATTTATTATCTTAAATACAACTTTAACTAGTGATCTTATCAACGAAGGAATTGCAAGAGAACTTGTTAGTAAAGTTCAACAGTTAAGAAAAAATAAAGATTTTAATATTACAGATAGAATTTATATCTATTATTATAGTGATACAGATATTCTTGAAAAGTTAGAAAAATTTATAGATTTTATTAAAAAAGAAACATTATGTGATATGTTAATTGAAGAAAAAAGAGTTGATGAAATAACTAACTTAAATGGAGTGAATGTTTATCTAGATGTGGAAAGAGTATAATTTATAAGGTAGTATATTTTAATGTTATTCTCTATGAGATAGATGAAAATAAGTAGGTGGAGATATGGGAATTTTATATATTGTTGCAACGCCGATTGGTAATTTAGGAGATATTTCAAATAGAGCTATTGAAACGTTAAAAAATGTTGATTTAATTTTATGTGAAGATACAAGAACATCCAAACCATTATTAAACCATTATAAGATTAAAACTAGGCTAGAATCATATCATAAATTTAATGAGATTGAAAAAACCAAAGAAGTTATTAAAGAACTTAAACTAGGTAAAAATATAGCTTTAATAACTGATGCTGGAACTCCTTGTATTTCCGATCCAGGTAGTATTTTAGTTAATGCTTCGATTAATGAAGGAATAGATGTGTATTCAATACCTGGAGCATCGGCTGTAATAACAGCTTTAGCATTATCAGGAATTTCTTTAAAAAATTTTGCATTTTATGGTTTTTTAGAAAGAAAAAATAATCTGCAAAGAAAAGAATTATTAAAAATAAAAAATAATGATCTTCAAGCAGTTGTTTTTTATGAATCTCCGAAAAGGATAATTGAAACTTTAAAAAATATTCTTGAAATCTTTGAAAATCCTTATGTAATTCTTGCTAATGATTTAACAAAAAAGTTTGAAAAAAAGTATTATGGTAATTGTGATGTAGTTTTAAAAGAATTAGAAACTAATCCTAATCTTGAACTTGGAGAATATGTAATAATTGTTTCTAAAAATAATAAAGTAGAAATTAAATTGACTAAAGAATTATCAATTGAGGCTTTATTAATTGATAAAATTATTAAAGAAAAATGTACAATGAAAGAAGCTATTAAATTATTAGCTTCAGAATATAAGGATAAATATAGTAAAAATGAAATTTATAATGCTTCATTGAATTTAAAAAAACTTCTTTAAAATAGAAGTTTTTAACTTTTTAAGAGAGATAATTCTTGCTTTAGGGTTTGATACTTTTCACAGATTTTATTATTTTCTGCAGTTTCTAATTTGTACCAACCTTTTTTAAACATTAATTCATAGACTTCTCTTTGTAAATTAGAAATATTTAAGAAAGTTTCAAGGTGGGTATTATATAAAGATTCACAGCTAGCTTCAGTCATAGCAATTACATAATTCTTTTCCATATCTTTAAGACAAGTAAGAAGGCTAGTTAAATAATCTTTTTCATTTAATTCCATGCCATTAGGAACTTTTGTCTTGGGATTTTCAATTTTGCTCATTGCATCCTCCTTCAAGTAAATTTAAAATATTATGTAAATTATTATCGAACATTTTACAACCTTTCTTTAAGATATTTTTGATTTCTTCATCTTCAACTTTAGGAATATTATCGTTAGTTTTCTTTAAGGCATTTATATTCCATTCAAACATATCACTTAAATAGTCTAAATCTTTTCCAGTTATAATATCAGGTACAATTTCATAATTTTCCATAGTTAATCTCCTTTCAACATTATTATGTTATAGATTTTTCCTTTTAAACAAACTATTTAAATTTTTTTCATGTAATTTAATATAAGATCTAATACTTTTTTTAATTGCTTTTATTATATGGTTAGTAAAAGACAATGCGAATATCTGAAAGTTTTAAAAATCAAAGTTAATAATATAAAAAAATATTTAATTTATATCAATATTGATGTATAATATTAAGAGAAAAGGAGCTGATTAAATGAAACCAATAGCAATCGGTGTTGATAATTTTAAAGAAATAATTGAAAGTGGTAGTTTATTTATAGATAAAACTTTATTTATTAAAGAATTAATTGATAATACTTCCAAAGTTTTATGTTTTCCAAGACCAAGAAGGTTTGGAAAAACTTTAAATATTTCAATGTTAGAATATTATTTTAGTAATGAATATGATAGTCATGAATTATTTAAAGGTTTAAATATCATGGAGCAAGGTGATAAATATTTAAATGAAATGAATAAGTATCCTGTTATTTCTTTAACTTTAAAGGGCTTAAAGACAGATACTTATGAAGAATTTATAAACAAGTATAAAAACTTAATGTCAGATTTATATAAAAGATATAAATTTGTATTAGAAAACCCTGATGTTGACAAAAAATTTTACGATAATATAATTAATAAAAATGAAGAAATAGCGTTAGCAGATTCTTTATCATATCTAGTAGGATATTTAAAAGAATACTATAATAAAGAAGTAATCGTTTTATTAGATGAATATGATGCTCCTATATTAAATGGGTATTTAAAAGGGTATTATAATAAAATAATAACTTTCATGAAACAAATATTTGTAACAACATTCAAAAATAATAATAATTTAAAAAAAGGAATTATTACAGGAATATCTAGAATAAGTAAAGAGAATATGTTTAGTGATGCTAATAATATAATGGTTTATAATATAACAGATAGTAGATTTTCTACTTACTTTGGTTTTACTGAAAGGGAAGTTAAATGGGCATTAAATGAATATAATTTAAGTGATAAGTTTGCTGATGTTAAGGAATGGTATGATGGATATTTATTTGATGAGAAT
>CAYTGK010000068.1:4406-6173 GCA_964437305.1 uncultured Muribaculaceae bacterium | reverse complement strand
TAAGCGATAAAATTTAGGGTAAAACCTTTATTTTAACTCTCTATGACATCTTAAATGGTATTAAGACAATTACATATTAGCATATTTAAGGAGGTGTGTCAATATGCAAAATGAAAAAAATTTGAAAAAGTCATACAGCATTGGACTAGATATTGGAACTACATCAGTTGGTTGGGCAGTTATAGATGATAACTATAAAATCATTAAGAAGGGTAATAATCATAAGCCTTTATGGGGAGCTTATCTTTTTGAAGAAGCTACAACTGCTGAAACGCGAAGAAATTTTCGAGGTACTAGAAGGAGATACGATAGAAGACGGGAAAGAATTAGATTATTACAAGATATATTTAAAGATGAAATAAATAAAGTCGATCCTAATTTCTTTACCAAATTAAAAGAAAGTTTTTATCATGAAAGTGATACTGTAAATAAAACAGTTATCTTAACTAATGAAGAAAAAGAAGAAATGAAAAAGTATCAAAGGCAATATCCAACTATTTATCATTTAAGAAATAAGTTACTTACATCAGTTGAAAAGGAAGATATAAGACTTGTTTATTTAGCAATTCACCATATTATTAAATATCGGGGTAATTTTAATTGCAACATGAATAATTTTGATATTGAAAAACTTGATCTTCAAGAAGAAATAAAAATGCTTTTAAATACTATCTTTGAAAATTGTGATAATATTTATTCTACTTTTGAACCTAGTATTGATTTAGTTAATTTAGATGAACTTGAAAGTATTTTAATGACTGATAATAAAAAAGATAAAAAGAAACTTTTAGAAAAATATTTCCAAACTATTTTTCATAAAAAAGTTAGTACGGAGTTAGCTAATGCTTTAGTTGGTTATACTGTTAATTTAGAAAATCTTTTTGAAATTGAATTACAAGAAACTAAAAAAATTGATTTTGGAGCAGCAGATTTTGATGAAAAAATTGCAAGTTTAGATTCAGAACTTGATACTAAAATAGAAATTCTTGAAGAACTTAAAAATTTATTAGATATGGTGCAATTAAAAATTATCTTTAAAGGTGATAGTAGTGCATCTATTTCTAAATTAATGGTAAAATATTATAATATTCATGATAAAGATTTAGAACAATTAAAGAGTATTATGAGATGTAGTCCTAAACATTTCAAGATGTTCTTTAAAGATAAAGTAACTGATAATAATAAAGAAATATTATGTTTTTATACTAAATATGTTCGGAATGGTATGACTTTTAATGAATTTGCAAATGAAATCAAAAAAGCTTTTGATGATATTAAAGATCCAACAAACGAAAAAGAAATAGAAAGTATCATTGAACGACTTGATAAAGGTGATTTCATGCCAAGAATTACAGATACTTCAAATGGAATATATCCATATCAAATTAATGAAGCTGAACTTAAAAAGATAATCGAAAATCAAGGGCAATACTATCCATTTTTAAAAGATGAAATTAATAATGAGTATAAACTTGTAACATTACTTAAATTTAAAATACCTTATTATGTTGGACCTCTAGTTAATAATACTAAAAGCCAAAATGCTTGGATGATAAGAAAAAGCGAAGGAAAAATTACCCCATTTAATTTTGATGAAATCGTTGATAAACGCAAAACAGCTAAAGAATTTATTTTAAGAATGGTTGGACATTGTAGTTATTTATTAAAAGAAAATGCTATGCCTAATAATTCTATTTTCTATTCCCGATTTAAAGTATTGAATGAGTTAAAACAAATTAAAATTAATGATAAAAGTATTAATGATAA
>CAYTGK010000068.1:0-4306 GCA_964437305.1 uncultured Muribaculaceae bacterium | reverse complement strand
ATTAATGATAAAAGTATTAATGATAATCTTCCTTTTATTGAAGAAATTTATAATGAATTTTTCTTAAAAACAAAAGGCTCTTTGACCGATAAAAAGTTTCAAAATTATTTGAGAACAAAAGATGAATTATCAATGTATATTGATTCAGAAGCTGTAAACCTTAAAATAACGGGTTATTCTGCAGATGGTAAATTTGCGAATACGATGGCTTCCTATTTAGATTTCTTTGGTCAAGATGGCTTCTTTCAAGATACAACACTAACTGAAGAAGATGCTGATAAAATAATAGAATTAATTACTATTTTTGAAGATAAAAATATTTTAGAAGAAGAAATATTAGATTTATATCCATGTTTACAACCTAAAATTAAAAAAATTGTTGCTAAAAGATATAAAGGCTGGAGTAGTTTATCTAAAAAATTATTAGAAACCAAATATTATCAAAATCCAGAAACAGGGATTAAACAATCAATTATGGATTTAATGATGGAAACAAAAGATAATTTTATGCAGATTTTGAATAATGATACTTATGGTTTTTGGAATATGATTAATGAAGAAAATAATCTTGAAGAAAATAGAAAATTAGATTATTCATTAGTTTCTGAACTTGCAACTTCTCCAGCTGTTAAAAAAGGTATTTGGGAGTCTTTAAAAATTATTAAAGAAATAACCGACTATATGGGATATGAACCAACTAATGTTGCGATTGAAATGGCACGAGGTGATGGTAGAAAGGGAAGAGTTCCTGATAGAAAGAAAATGTTATTAAATTTATATAATAAATATAATAATAAAATAGAAAATTATAGTCATTTGAAGAATGAATTAAATTCTAAAGATAAAATTGATACTGAAAGATTACTTTTATATTTCTTGCAAGAAGGTAAAAGTTTGTATTCAGGAATTCCTTTAGATATAAATAACTTAAGTATTGATTGTGAAGTAGACCATATTTTGCCCCAAACGTTAATTAAAGATGATTCTATCGATAATAAAGCTTTAGTATTAAAAAATGAAAATCAAAATAAACGAGCTAGCTTAGTTTTACCTTTAGAATATCGTAAACCAGAAAGAAAAATTTGGTGGCAACATTTAAAGGAAATAGGGTTAATATCTAATAAAAAATATAACAATCTAGTTAGAGACCAATTTAGAGACAAGGATATTGAAGGGTTTATTAATAGACAATTGGTTGAAACTAGGCAAATAACTAAACACGTTGCTAATATAATCAAAAACTTATATCAAAATACAAAAGTAATTTACTTAAAAGCTGATATATCTCATAATTATCGTGAAAGATTTGAACTTTATAAATATCGAGATTTAAATGATTATCATCATGCCCATGATGCCTATCTTGCAATTGTTTTAGGAATTTATCAGAGTAAATACTTAAAAACTAAAATTAATAAATATGAATTTCAAGATATGGTACACAAGCTAATTGAAGCTAAAAAATATGATGAATTAAGATATGGTTATGTTGTTAATAGTATCAATCAAGATTTTGTAAAAGTCGATGATAAAACTGGTGAAGTAGCTTTTAATGTTTATGATTTTACCAAAACAATTGAAAACACTTTATATAGAAATGATATAGAGGTTGTGAAAAAAACAGAAATTAAAACTGGAGAATTTTATAATCAAACAAAAAATAAAAAAGGTATGAAAGGTGTGCCTTTAAAGAAAAACTTGAAAACTGAATTATATGGTTCTTACACTAGTTTAAATCCTAGTTATGCTGTGGTTGCTAATTATATTAAAAAAGGTAAAGAAGAACAGAGAATGATTGGTATTCCAATTTATATTGATGTGCAAAAAGATGAAAATGCAAGATTAAATTATATCAAAGAATTACTAGAACTTGATGATAATAGTAATATAAAAATAATACAAGATAAAATACCTTTTTACTCAATTATTGATTGGGATGGTCAAATTTGTTCGTTAGTTGGAGCTACTGATAAAGTTGAAGTATGTAATGCTTTGGAATTTAAATTAAAAAAAGATTATCAAATAAAATGGAAATATACTTTAAATAGATTATTTAACAATAAAAAGAAGGGTATTAATGATATTCCATATGATAATCAACTTGAAGAATTATTACTTTATATAATTAAAAAAATCGAAAAAGATTATAAATTATATGAAAATTTAATTCCCGAATTAAAAGGATATTTTAATGAAAACACAATAAAAACAATGAATATTGAAACAAAGGAAAAAGCAGTGCTAGAATTATTTAAATTATTGAAGTTTAATAGTGCTACTGCCAATTTACAATCTATAATTCCTAAAGCCTCAAGTGCTTTTGGAAAAAAGCATGGTAGAATTATTAAAAATGCAACAATAATAAAAAAATCTCCAACTGGTTTAAAGGTAAGAAAGTATGAGTTTTAGAACTGTTGTTATTACAAAACAATCTAAAATAAGTTATAAAAATAGATATTTAGTAGTTAAGCAAGATATTACAGAAAATTATATTCATTTATCAGAAATAGATACAATTATAGTAGATTCTATTTCCGTATCTATTTCTGCTTATCTTTTAAAAGAACTTGCTGATAATAAAATAAATATTATATTCTGCGATGAAAAACATAATCCATTTGGAGAACTTCAACCATTTTATTCGAGACATAATTCAAGTAAAAAAATATTAGAACAAACTAAATGGAACTCAAAAGATAAAGATAAGTTATGGAGTTTAATTGTTAAAAATAAAATTAAAAATCAAGCTAATTTACTGAAAAAAATTAAAAGTAAACAAGCAAATTTAGTGAATAGTTATATTGAAGAAGTTGGAGTAGGGGATAAAACTAATCGTGAAGGTCATGCAGCTAAGGTTTATTTTAATGCGTTATTTGGCAAAGATTTCACAAGAGGTGAGGGGAGTAGTATTGATGTTGCTCTTAACTATGGATATGCTGTTTTACTTTCAACAGTTAGTAAAGAAATTGTTAATAATGGTTATTTAACTCAACTTGGTATCCATCATAAAAATGAATTTAATCCTTTTAATCTTTCATGTGATTTAATGGAACCTTTTCGAATAATAATAGATTCATTTGTTTATTATAACCAAGCTAGAACATTAGATACTGAATATAAACTAGATATTGTAAATATTTTCAATGCTATGTATACTTATAATAAAAAGAAATTTACTTTAAAGGATATAATAACTTTTTATGTAAAAAATACTCTTGAAGTATTAGATAATGATAAAGACTATAAGGAATTTATTTATGAGGGATAGAGTAATGCGAACAATTGTTTTCTTTGATTTACCAAATGTTTATTTAAAAGATAGAAAAAATTATTTATTATTTAGGAAATATTTACTAAGTGAAGGATTTATCATGCTTCAAGAATCTGTTTACTCGAAAATTGTTTTAAATTCTGAACAGGTTAACCTTTCGCTTGAAAGATTACGTAAAAAAGCTCCTAAAAAAGGTATAATTCAAGTTTTAACTATAACTGAAAAACAATATGCTAAAATTGAATATATAATAGGAGAGGATAATACAAAAATTATTAATAGTGAAGAAAGGCTAATAGTTTTATGAATTTAAAAGTAAATTATTTTGAAAATTCTTTAAATTTTGATAATGATAGAATTCAAGTTATAGAAATTGAAAATAAAAAAATGTTTTATCGTTTTATAAGTGATTTATACGAAATAAGAAATGATAATGAATTAAATGAGTTATATTTTTATAATGATAAAAATGAAGAATTAGATTTATCAAATAAAATTGAAATATATACTAATTTCTTTGATTTAAATATTAATTCTAAAAAGATTATAACTAGTTTAAATAAAACTATTATTGATAATTTATCTGATAATGAAAAAGATAATATTTTTAATAATTATAAAAAAATATATAAAAGTTTATCTACTATTTTAAGCAATTTTGATTTACCCCTTACTATAAGTGATTCAATAAGTATTGAAGATATTATTAAAGTATCTAAAGTATCTATAAGTATTAAAAATGATTTATTAGAAAATTTGCTATTATTAATCGATATTGAAAAAACGTTAAAGTTAAATAAGATATTATTTTTTATTAATTTAAAACAATATTTAAATAGAGATGAATTATTAGAATTTTATAAGTATGCTATTTATAATAATATTAATATTGTTTTAATAGATAGTCAGGGATATGGAGTTCCTTTAAATTTTGAAAAAAAATTAATTATTGATAGTGAATTAGAAGAATTTATGTTATAATTAATATGTAATTGTCATATTACCATTTAAATTTTAGTGTTTCTATGAGCTAAT
>CAYTGK010000067.1:0-6208 GCA_964437305.1 uncultured Muribaculaceae bacterium | reverse complement strand
AAATTCAATATTTTTAGTTTTCAATTTTGTTATAAAATTCTTTAAATTTTTTCTTAAAGAATTATTAAAATCTCTTTTTCCAACGGTCATATTAAATTCTCCATTAGAGTTAAATCTAATTTGATTATTAAATCCATAAATTACTAATGTTAAAAATAACAAATCCTTTTCCGTAGAATTATTTTTCATATTATTGTAATCCTTTCTTAATTCTAAATATTTTGATTTATTATATGATCCTAATCCTTTATCACTAGTACAGTTATATATTTCATAGCCATTTAATAAAGAATTACTTAGCTTATATTTATTTATAATTTTTTCCAATGAGCTAATAATAAACCCATCTTCATATTTTTTAAATAAATTCATAACTCTAATAATTTCTTCTTGTTTATCTACACATACTATTCTTTTAGCATCAACATTAACACCAACATTACCCCCACCACAAAATAAATCTACAAATAAATCTAAGTTATCAGGAAATATAGGAATTATTTGATTTAATAATCTATATTTTCCACCTGTATAGTTTAGTGGTGATTTCACTTTATCAATTATAGGTACTAATTGTTTAACTTTTTTCTTAGTGTTTTTTCCAACTTTACATATAAATAATCTTTCTTTATGATTATCAATATGTGTTTTTCCAGTATTAAATTGATTAAAGTCAGTTTCATATATTTTAACTTTACCTTTCATCTTTAAAGTATTTATAATATCATCATCACTAATTTTGGCTTGAGATCTCCCTGCTCCTTTAGTTCCCATATTGTTATAAGAAACAATTATATATTTGGCATTTATATTTTCAATTAAGTCTTTAAAAACAAGAGGAGCTGATACAGAACAATATTTACTTTTGATTCCCTTTTTATTCATTTTTTTGGCAACACCTTGCACTTCATTCTTTTCCCACATTGCAACGTTCTCTAACAAATGATAGGTATCAGAATATTGCCTTGAATTATATGGTGGATCAATATAAACGACGTCAGCTTTTATATTCCTTACCAAGACATTAGAATCTTCATTAAATATTTTATTATTTTTATTATTAGTATTAGATTTTAAGTTTAGCATACATAATTCTAATTTTTTATTTAGATCTCCATTTTTTCTATAAGCATCATAATGTCCAACAGTATTAGCAATTTTATCCATAGCATATAATAAAGATGTTATAAGAATTGCTCTTTCTCTTGTATTTAAATTATTAGAAAGATAATTATTTTCAATATCTTCTCTAATATAACCAATTTTTTTACAATTATCTTTATTAAAATATGTATCACTAAAATTTAAAGAAAAGTAATTTTCTTCTAAATTAGAAAGTGAATTATATTTATTTATAAATGCTTTTATTTTATTTTTATCTATTTTTTCATTTCCAAACCACGATAAATATGATAAATAATTTGATTTTAATAAATCATTAACATATACCTTAGTTTCTTTATTATTAAAAAAATCTCCAACTATTCCCGTTCCACCAAATAAATCTAAAAATGAAGAAAACTCTATTTTTTCTTTTTTCATTACACCATTAATAAAATCTAGCATTCTTGCTTTACTTCCTATATATCTTCTATTATTAATTGAAATTGTTTTCATATTTTTTTACATCTCCATTTCCATTTTCGGCATCTTATTTTCTAATAACATTATATCACAAAAAAAGATAAGTTCTCAACCTATCTTTATATTTTTTTTAAAATTTCTTCTCTATACCATATTGGATCTGGAGCAATAGATTTGAATGCTTTGTCAAACCAAATATATATTTCATTATAATTTATATTATTTTGAAGTATTTTTATTAAAATATCTATATCAATTGGTATTATTTTTAATCCTTCTATAAATTCATTATTACCTTTTGGATAAAATCTAGTTTTCATATTTCTAAAATCTAGTATTATCCTTTCTTCTAAATTAGAAGCTACAAATAAAACATAGTCATTTGGATTATTAGTAATCTTAATATTTTCTCCTAAATGTCTAGAAACTGGCTCCATTTCCATTGCTCTTTGTCCAGTTGATTTAGATAAAGTAGCTTCAATTAATAAATCATGCTTAGGATATATATCTTTTTCATATTTATATACTATATCAGCCATTCCTCCACCTGCATGAGTTTTAGGTAAAAAGAGAGCATCTAAACTTAGATTCATATAATCTAAAATATTCCCTTTTTTCTCACTAATTCTATACCATGCAATACCAAGTATATATTCAAAAATTGTCGGAATATCTGCATTATCTGTTATATATAAATTTAGTTCTTCATCATTTCTATTTTTTATTTGTTTCAATATCCTAATTAAATCTTCTCTTTTAAATTTCTTATCTATTAATTCATTAAAACTTTTAAACCTTTCATCTTTAATATAAGAATTTACATTTTCTGGTGTTAGATGGATTCTCAAATCTTTATTAATGTTACTAACTATATTCGTTATATCAATCTTATATAATTGGGATATATTTTGCAAAGATATGTCTGAATGAAATTGTTTTAAATATTTTTCATTATCTAACATATTTTCATTAAGTAAATCATCAATTATATCTTTAAAATAATATTTAGGTAACATATCTAGTTCTATTTTATCATTTTCAAATCTTACTATATCTGTTAAAGAAAAATATCGCCTATTTAAATCAAAATAATCTTTTAAATTTACTTTCCATTTAAATAGATGTAATTTTAGAAAAAATTCTTTTTTAAAATCACTTATATTTCTAGATAAACTAATATCTAATGTTTTAAACTTTTCATCAAATTTTTCATCAATTTTATTAATTTTAATTCCCATAAACAAATAATTTTGCCACAGCGTTCTTGCATTGCCAGATATTTTTTTACATTCATTAAATAATTCTTGATATTTTGGAAGCCTATCATTAAAATTATTATGTCTTAAATGAAAAATTAAATCAACTAAAGTATGATATATTGCATTATAAGGCCTATCATAAGATTTGCTTTTTCTATTTAATCCTATTCTTTCAAATGTTTCTTCTGTTACTGGACAATCTTTACTAAAATCATATAGGGCTTGTACATAATTATTAATATCAAGTATTTTTTTAATAATAATATCATCTATCGAAAATCCAACTCGTATAGTATTTTTGATTGTTTGAACCATTTCTATTACATCATATTTGTTTTTACAAAGAGGCAATAAATATGTAAATTCATCATAGGATAAATAATCTAATTTTTCAATTAAATAAATGAAAGCTATAAAAGGTTTAATTTTTATGCCATCATTATCAATTTGTAATTTTAAAAATTGTAGTAAATATTTATAACTATCTTCAGAAATCATAAAAATATTATCTTTATTCATTGGTCTATATAGTAATTGTTCAATATTATAACCTACTTCTGTTAATTTTCTATCTTTTGTTAAAACACCAATATCTACCAAGCCTGACGTTTTTTCTCTTGCATCTTTATCTGGAATTTTGGCTTCCCCATCTAAGAAATTGTTTTCTTTTAAATAGTTATAATATTTTTTTTGAGTAATATTATTCCATTCTAAATTTGGATTTTCATTCCAAAACTTTTTTAATAATTGTAATTGTCTTTCTATTTTATAATTTAACTGACTAGTTCTAAAACTTGTAGTTCCTATAGACCAACTATAACTTTTAAATGCCATACTAAACCTCCCAAAAATAACTATATATAATGATATTATACTATATTTTATATTATTTCACATCATATAATAAAAATATATAAAAAATTTTTAACTGGTTCTATAATAAATTTTATGTAATTATGATTATTTCTCCATCTAAATCTACAAACCCTCTCAAAAAAGGATATTTTCTCAAAGGCTTGAAAAGCAACATGAGGCTACATTTTTCTAAGTTGTATAGTTAAAATATTAGAATATTTATCAAAGTTAAAATAAAATAATCTTTTTTCAAAATCCAACAAATTAGATTAGACATTTTTAACATCTTAAACCTTTTTATTCAATTTCCAATTTGAACTTATCCAGTAAAGAAAATTCTTTTATTAATTCTAAAGTATAATGTATTGAACGGTTTGCACTTAAACAAGATTCAACATAGCAATTAGCTTCTTCTATTTTATAAGGCTTTACTATATATTTTTCTTCTTTACATATTATAGGATCATTCCCAAAATAGTAAGAATATTTTAATGTTGATTTATGAATTTTATTCTGCTTTATTATATTTTCAAATTTTTCTTTATCATACTCATATAAAATTTTACATGTTATTGCTACAAGTTCATACCAACCATTAATAGTATAAGGGATATTATCAAATATAATAGATTTTACACTTCTACCATTAACTTTAAAATTAATATCTCTAACATTATATATACCTGATGCAAAATTTTCCGTAACTTCTACTTGTTCAAAATCTCTATCTCTTGCTAGTGGACCTGTAATATATTTAATAGCCAACTTTGTTATCACATCACACCTATTTTGTATTGCTTTATCATCCCATTTGTAATTTTTATCAATTGTATTAGTTAAAATAAATTGTGAATCTTGTATATTCTTTTTTTTATTATCCCATATATCATTTGAATTTTTTGAATTTAAAGGCCTCGATAATAAAGCTAAATTACCAATGTTATTAATATATGTATTATATATTAGTGATGCTTTTGAATCGCCACCTAAATATGTTTTCCACTCATCAGATAATGTTTGAGGCATAAGATGTTCAACTGTTACTTTTCCAATATCAACCTCAATATTTTTAACTTCTTTATATTCCAATTTATACAGTAATGCTTTGGCATATGTAGTATTAACATATTTACTTAAAGCCTCTTCAAACTCATTATTATCTGGAAAACGTCCACCAGGAGATGGACTATTAGATAGTTCATACAAAATAGTATCATAATCTAAATTTATCTCATTCTTAGTTATCTTAGATAATAAAGTAAATAATGTTTTTCTTATATCTCCACTACCATTTGTTGGTGAAACTATACGATACCTAATCATAAAATCACAAAGTAAATCCAAAATTCTTCTTAATAATTCTATATTATTTTCATATAATTTATCAAATAAAATAAGTAATAAACTATACATATCATCAGACTTTAAAACATTTAATTCTTTAATTATTATATTTAATTTATCATCTGGACAATTTTCATCTATAAACCAATTAAAATATTTAGAATAATTTAAGATTTCACTTAATATTTTTTCTTTTTCAATATTACTATTATCAAAATATAATTTGAAAGTTGAATACATTTTTTTATCCTCTACCCAAATTCCCCTTTTGGTTATTAGATAGTGTTTGGCAAATTCTGATATTTTGTCTTTGTCTTGATATAAATTTTCAATTTTTACCCAATAGTTATCATAAAGTTTTTTTTGAATATCGGAATTATTAGAAATTAATAAATAGTTTCTTATTAAATCAGCAACACTAAGCTCTTTTCCTGTTGAATTAATCTTCTCAAATATTTTTTGTACAGCTTCTAAATCATTATCTATCTTCAAATTTAAATCAACTATATCAAGATTTGCTGTTGCATTATAAAATTTAGTTGCCCTTTCTTCATCAAAATCTGATATTCGATCAACAAAATAATTATAATTTATAAATAGTTTATTTTCTTTTTCTTCTGATGATAAATCACTACTATTATTAATAATTTTTTCAAATACCCTTAAATCATTATCTGTCTGCTTTAATTTTACTCTGTATTTTTCGTCTTTTTCATCTTCATTTATTAAAAATTTCTTATCCAATCTTTTTGCTTCTTCTTGAGATAATTTACTCCTTATAGCACAAAGTAATAAAAGAATTGATGTAATTCTTTGTTGACCATCAACTAAAATATACTCATTAAAACCTGCCCTATCATTTTCTCCAACGTAATAAACAATATTCCCGATATAGTGACTTTTCCCTTTATTCATAGAGTCTAAAATATCATCAAATAATTCACAACATTGTTCTTCATCCCAAGAGTAATTTCTTTGAAATGGTGGAATTATAAATACTGTATCACTATTACCGATAAAACGTCCTACTTTTTCATCTACTGCCTTCATTATTACCTCCTACTTTAAATTATTTAAGACACCATTATCTAAATCATCAATATTGTATAATGTTTCTAATTCATTAAACGTTTCTTCAAGATTTTTTCTTGCACTTTTCCATCCTA
>CAYTGK010000066.1:2351-6232 GCA_964437305.1 uncultured Muribaculaceae bacterium | reverse complement strand
ATCTCTGTAACCATATCATTTATCCATAAAATTGCTTCATCTTTCGTTAAATTATAAAAGGTCTCTTGAAAAAGTTTTCCAAGATAAGAAATAGCAATACTTGAGGCAACTTCACCTGCTCGATGTCCACCCATACCATCAGCTATTGCTAAAATATATTCATCATTAGCATTTTTTAGAATAATAACACTATCTTCATTATGATCTCGAACTTTGCCATTATCTGTTAAATAAAAACTTCTCATGCATCCTCCTTCATGGTTTTAAGTTGCCCACAAGCAGCACTTATTTTACTTCCAAATTCCCGTCTTATTGTAACATTTATATTATTTTTCTTTAACGTATCATAAAACTTTAAAATATTATCTTTACTGCTTCTTTTATAACCTAAATTATTTGTTTCATTATAAGGAATTAAGTTCACATAACAATTTTTTTCTTTTAGTAATTTAACTAACTCTAATGCACATTCTTTAGTATCATTTATTCCATCTAACATAATATATTCAAACGTTACTCTCCTTTTTGTTTTTAAAAAATAATCATCAAGTGCTAACATTAATTCTTTTAAATTATATACTTTATTAATTGGCATTAATGAACTTCTTAAAATATCATTTGGTGCATGTAAACTAATTGCTAAATTAACTTGATAAGGAAAATTGCTAAATTCATAAATTTTGGGAACTATTCCACACGTTGAAACAGTTATATGACGACTTCCTATATTTATTCCATTACTATTATTGATTATTTTAATAAAATTACAAATGTTTTTATAATTATCAAAAGGTTCTCCAATTCCCATTATAACAATATGACTAATTCGAATTTTTAAATCATCTTCAATTACTAATATTTCTTCAACCATCTCACCAGCAGTTACATCCCGAATTTTTTTAATTCGACCACTTTCGCAAAACTTACATCCCATATTACATCCAACTTCTGATGAAATACAAAGACTTATTCCATAATCATGTTCCATTAAAACAGCTTCAATAGTATTACCATCTTCAAGTCTTAATAAATATTTATTAACTAATTCATCACTTTGTTTTTTAATTATTCTAATCTGTCCAAAATAAAAATCATTATCTAAGACATCAATTATTTCTTTTTTAATATTAGTAACTTCTTTAAAACTTTTAATTCTTTTAACATATAACCAATCATATAATTGCTTAGCACGATAAGGTTTTAAATTAATTTTTTTAAAATATTCTTCTAATTCATCATAAGTCATATCATATATATTCATAATCATGAACACCCAATCTAATTTTACCATAAGCGACAAAAAATGAACATATAAATTATTAAAACTTAACAGTTACTTGACAACTAAATTAATTTAATATAAAGATTTATTTTTTATTTCTTATTCTAATAATTCATATATATTGATATAAAAATAACTACTAACTATTTTTCATTTTTAGTTTCTTGAAATAATATTTTGTTAAACTTAACTTTTTGATTTAATATCAAAAACTTTACCTTCTACTTCAAAAATAACTTTCTTAACATCCATAGAATCAAAGATACTAGAGGCAAGAGAATACGTAACTTCTTCTAAATTATCATTATTTAAACTTGAAAATGTAATTGTTAATATATCATCATCTAAACTAAAATCTTTGATATCGGTTTTATAATTTAAATAACTACTTAAATTTGTGTTTGAAAAATAGTTACCTTTTAAAGAATCTATAATAATTTTAACTTTATTTTCTGAACTATTAACATACTTGGTAACTGGTACATAATAACTTTTATCATTATCATTAAAAACATAGTATAAAACAACTCTCTCGATATCTTTTAAACTATTTAATTCATAACTCTTATTTATTCCAAAAGAATTATCTAAAACAATAGGTAAATTTTTATTACTTTTATCTAATTTTTCTAATACTTTACCATCTATTTTAATAACAATTTTATCAACTCCATCTATTTCAAGTAAACTATAAACAACACTTTCAACAACTTTTTCTTCTAACTTTTCGGTAACTTTAAGTAAATCTTTAGAAAAATCAACTGTTAAAGTATTATCTTTATAAGATATATCATTAATCTTAGTATTACTAGGTATAACTCCTTTTAAATTATTATATTTTTTATTTGTAACTAATAAATTATTTAATATTTCTCTTGCCATATTAGTAATTTCATCTTTATCAATTAAAACGTCTACTCTCACTAAATAATTATTGTTATTAAGTAAATAGATATGACTTTCATTAAGGTTTGATACAAATTCTACTTCTTGTAAATTATCATTTTTATCTTCCTTAAAATAATCAAAACTAAAAGTAAATAACATAATAAATAAAACTAAAGTTGTTAAATAAATTCTATTTAAGGCTTTTCTTTTGAGCATTATATCACCTAATAAAAGATATGAAAAAACGCACTTAAATAGTACGTTTAAAGTGATATTTCATTTAATTTTAAGAGTTCAACAACCGCAGCAGCTCGACCTTTAACTCCTAATTTCTGCATAGCATTTGAGATATGATTGCGAACAGTTTTCTCACTTATTTTTAAATCTTTCGCAATCTCTTTGGTTGTTTTATTTTGAATTAATAAAGTAAATACCTCTTTTTCTCTACTTGTTAATATATTTTTCATAATTCTCCTCTATAGTATTCAACGTATTATATGCAGGAAAATTATTTTTGTAAATTACTCTTTAAAGCTAACGGAGATATACATTTTATCTTGAAATTCTTCTTGAACACTTTTCATAATATTAACTACTAAACTACTATCATGAGTTTTAGAATTAACAACAACATCAACTATATCATCAGATATTTTAACAAAACTATTTAAACTAAATTCATCTTTAATCTTTTTTTCTAGGGTCTCTTCCAAACTACTGATTTCAGAGATATTTCTTAAATCTTCATATACCTTATTTTTTTCATCAACACTTAAGGTTTTATCAGTTAATTTTTCTTGTAATTCGCTTTGTAATAATTGTCTTTCTTCTTCAAGTTCTACTCGCATACTAGTAATTGCTTCACTTTCTTTAATATCTACTTCTGTATTATTGGCAACTTCATTTGTATTATCATTATCACTATCATTAACATGATTACTATTATTTGTAAGTAATAATTCATTTGGCATTGTAATATAATAAACACTTAAAACAAGTGCCAAACTAGTTAACGTTAAAAACCACAATCCTTTTTTATTAACCATTTGTACTATCCTCCCTAATTCATTATATTTAGGAATTAATAAAATATGAATAATTTACTGAAGTTATTAATCAAAGGAATATAGTCCATTAAATCTTAAAAAAGAGAACTATAAGTTAGTCCTCTAAACTGTCCATTTATCATTAGTTTTTAGATATTTTTTTTTGTTTAACTATTTTAATAAGTCTTCAAAGAGTTCATCTATATTGTGATAACCTTTGTATCTTTCAGGATGTTTTTCCATTTCTTCGGCTTCTTTTAGTGCTTTTAGTAACTTTTTATTTGGTCTATCTTCATGTATTTCAAAAGGAATTGCTTGTTCTCTGACACTTTGAGTTAAAAATACATTAATAGCACTACTCATATTTAGACCTAATCTTTTAAATAAGTCCTCAGCATCTTTTTTTAAGTTGCTATCAATTCTAATATTTAAATTAGTAGAATTAGACATATTTTTCATATTATCCCTCATTTCTATAAGAAATTATAACAAATTGTTGTATATATGTCCATATATATTCATTACATTGTCATTATTAATATATGCAATTTTTATTTAATTATAGTGCAGTTCTTAATAAGAAGTTATTAATCAAAAGAATATAGTCCATTAAATCTTAAAAAAGAGAACTATAAGTTAGTCCTCTAAACTGTTCATTTATCATT
>CAYTGK010000066.1:0-2251 GCA_964437305.1 uncultured Muribaculaceae bacterium | reverse complement strand
TACCTTTGTCATCAGTCAAATAAACTTTAATAGACTCAGGACCTAGTGTACTACTTTCATCACTTGTTAAATAAATTTCATAAGTTATAGCTTCATCTTTATTAGAAACGTTACCACTTACCTCAAAATCAAGATAATTTAATTTTTCAAGTTTTTCTTTAGCAAAATCATCACTTATAGGATAAGCATTTTCCACCATAATAGTATTGCTACCACTACTAAATTCTGCTTTAATTGGTCCACTTTGTAAAGTAAAAGCATTAGTTGTTTTCGAATAGACAAAGAAAGCATAAGTTGAACCTAATAAAACTATTACTAATGTTACAATTCCAATTATTAATAAATTTCTTCTCTTTTTTAACTCTTTCATATTATTCCCCCTGATTTGCCTGAATAGTTATCTTAGCTTTATAAGTTGCATTCATATATAAACTAGAGGCATCTTCATCTAACCAAGCTTTTACTCTATAAACATTGGTAGCATTTGGTGCAATTGAAACATTTTTATCAATATAATTATCTTGTTTTAATAATTTAATATCTCCATAATCAGTATCATTTTTGTTAACAATAAACTTTATTTGTGATGGAAAATCAATATCATCTTGCGATGTTTCTTCAATATACACATCATATTTAGAAACAATAGTACCTACATTTTTCACTTTAAATACTAATTCATCGGTTTGAGCTTGCCCATCTTTATCACTCATTGGATAAGTATTTTCTAAAACTAAAGCTTCAGTATCACTATCAATAAAGGTAACTTCTAAGTTTGCAACTGTAATAACATAATTATTTTCACCATTTTTAACATCTATTAACATAGCATAACTAGCACTTAGCAATAAAACCAAAGATAACATGATGGTAAATAATGGTAAAAACTTTCTAAAAGGTTTATTTTCTTTCATATATCCTCCTACTTTAATTTTAACAAATTATTTTCTATTTTGCAACTATTTGACAGTAAGTTCGACACGTAATCTTTTAGAATCTATTCTATTAAATACATATTTTTCTGTATTTATTTTTGAAAAATTAGTATTGGCTATATCAACTAATTCTCCATAATAAGTTTTATCATTAGATGTTGTTTTAATATAAACAACATAAGTACCTTTAGGAAGTTTAGATAAATCAATATCTTTTTTAAACCAAACTCTCGTTTTATCTTTATTATCAGGTACTGCTAATTGAACTTGATATAAACCATTATCTATATAACCAACATCATAAGAATATCTTTCATAATTACTTATGTTTTCAAAAACTAATTCTCGTTTTATAGTATCATTCTTTGAATAACTTATCATTGCATTATGACTAGTACCTGTTATTGATAAAGTATTATTAGTTACTTTTAATTCATTGAAAAAATTAAACATTGGATCAAGAGTTTCAGGGACATCATAACTAAGTAAAGAATCTCGAACTGAAAGTAGCATTGGAATACCTTCATAAGTATAATCAATTTCAAAAGCATAGCCTTTACTTGCTTCAATTCTTCTTGGCATTTCAAAATAAGAAATATTTGTATAATAAGTTTTTGTATAATAACCTGTATCTAAATTATGAGCAACTATTTCAATTCGATAATCACCATTTGGTAAAGTAGATAAATCAACACGACCTTTAAACCAACCACCAGAATAATTATATTTTTTATCATCATCTAAACTACTAACTTCATAAGGATAATCTGTATATTTATCCATTTTATAAGTATAAGTTTTATTAGTATTCTCATCCGTAAATACCAATTCATGTATTAAATTAATATTATTTTGTTTTTTAATTCCTAAAAAGCCAACAAACTCAAAAGTATCACCCTCAACTTGTTTTAAAGATTGATAGATAAATAAATTTTTACCTAACATATAATTTTTAACAGAAACCGTAATTGTTAAAGTTGTTTTTTGTCCTTTAGAATCTGTAACTTCATAAGTTACTTGATAATCACCAACCGTATCTACATTAACCGTATTTTTAGTAATTATAATATTCTCAGTTAAATCACCATCTTCAGCATCACTTGCAGTAACGTTTTTACGAGGATCAAAATTTTGATTTAGATAGACTGTTTGATTACTTGCTTTTATAATTGGGGCTTGATTTAACTTATTAGTTGTATAAGTTAATTTTCCTTTGTCTACAGAAACATTGGTATTTATCCATGCAAACGTATTATCAATACCATAATATATCTTTAACCAAGTTTCATTATTATAAGTAGTTTTATCGGTTATAA
>CAYTGK010000065.1:0-6284 GCA_964437305.1 uncultured Muribaculaceae bacterium | reverse complement strand
GAAAACAAGCAGTTGAAGATTTAGCTCAGTTAGTGGATTTAAATGAAAATGAAATAGAAAATATTAAAAGATATTCTCAAGGACAGGCATTATTTGTATGTGGCTCAAAAAGAATGCAAATTGATGTTGTAGTAACTCAAGAAGAATTAGAATCGTTTGGCTCAGGTGGAGGTTTTTAGTAAGTAGTAAAGGTGGGTGAGTCGTATGAATAATAATATTGATAACCAAAAAGACAAATTAGAGGCAGGAGCAAACACGGCTCATACTGCTTTAAAAACAGGTGCCACCATAGCTGGACAGGCAGTAGGTGGAAAAGTAGGGGGAGCAATAGGCAAAGAAATTTATGACAAAGTATCAGATACTAAACTTGGTCAAGGAATTGAAAATGTTGCTGGTAATGTAATTGGAGAAATTCCCATAGTTGGTGATGTTAATAAAAAGTTAAATAATGTTGGAGCTGTTGATGCAGTGTCGAAAGCTACTGATATGAGGAAAAAAAATTATAATACTAGAATGCGTAGCCCAAGTGGAATAAAACCTACTGGAAATAGACCTCTAAATCATCAAAATAATAATTCAAATTTGAAAAAAAATGATATAAGTCAAGAAACTGATACACCTCAAGCATTACAAAATAAAAATCATATTCAGCGATTATGGAATCAAAGAAATCAAAATAATTCCGATAGTACTACTTCAGAAACAGAAGAAGAAACAGAAAATATAGAAGAAAACAGTGAGGATACTTACCAAGAGAAAAATTCTATAGGTAAATTGAAAGGTACAGTTACATTCAGTTTAAAAACAAAAATTATATTACTTTTTGCTGGTGCTCTTCTAATTTTCATTGTAATTTTTGTTTTAGTTCAAGCTATAATAACACCAATAAGTTCGATTGTTTCAATATTTAGTTTAGATTCATGGAAAAGTAATGATAAGGAATATGTTTATAATGATGATAAAAGAAAAAAAGAAAACGAAGATTATAACAATGCTATTCGTGGTTCTGATGATGGAAAAGTTAAAGGAATTGTTCAAGAATATCAAGAAAAATATGGAGTTACAATTGATTGGATTATGTTAGATACGGTTATAGAGTATCGTTATATGTTATCTGATGATGAAAACTTATATAGTGGTGATGGAAGTGAAGATTTAACTGAGGAAGAATTAGAAGAAAGATTAGAAAAATTAGAGCAAACAAATACCCCCTCATCAGTTGATTATGTAGCTGCTAAAAAACAAATTAAAACGGTGGCAGCTTTAATGATTGAAAAGTCTGGGGATGGGTATATAAGTGATTTATCAAAAAATGGAGGATTTTATAATCGATTAATTGATAGTAAATTTTTAAAAAAATATTATAAAGATTTTTTGTTAGATGATGAATATGAAACAAGAAAAAAATTAGTTGATGAAATATTTGAACAATATGAGTTTGCAAAAGAAGCTTTAAATCCTAATGGAACATATGGAATAGTATCTGATAAAATGCAAATGTATTTACAAACTTGTGAATTTCCCTATTCAACTATGACTAATGAACGTGGTAAAACTGTATTTAGTAATGATCGAAATATAAATGCTGGAACTAGTTATCCTGAATATTTTAGTTTAACTGATTATTTAAAAGGTGCAGTTGAAGGGGAACTGGGAAGAAGTTCTTTAACCGATGATAATCGTGAAGGAGTTAAGGCTTTTGTTGTAGCCACTTTAACATATATGCTGGGAAGTTTTTATGTTGATTTTTATCCAGGAGTTCAATCAATAAATTTTCCGAGTGGCAATTGTAGATTAGTTTCTTGTGATATTAATAATGGCTGTAGTTATACAACCAATGGTAATCGTTTTGGAACAGCTTATAGTGGTATTAATCGAGGTGGAGGAATTCATAAACCTTGGAATGAGACTCAAAAAGCTTATATGGATGATGTTTTAGCCGAGATTTTTGGGGTAGTAATGGTTAAAAAGGGCGTTACAGCTGAAACATTTTCTAGTGGAAATGACTTAAAAGGTGGCAGTTATTTTTCTGATATGTCCTATTGTGAAGGAAAAGGCAATTGTATGGGTCAAAAGGAAGCTTTAGCTGATTCAAGAAATGGTATGACTTATGAAGAAATTTTAAATAAATATTATAGTGATTTTGATATTATTGATATTCGTGAAGGATTATATGTTGAAAATGTCGAATATGGGAATGCTAATTATGATGGTAATGTTATTTTCTATGATCAAAGTGATTATAAATCATCTTTCTGTGGTCGAGATACTAGCATTTCAGCTGCAGGATGTGGTGTAACTTCAACAGCTATAATAATTTCGACATTTACAGGAAATAAGCAATACGATCCTGTTTATTTCAGTGATATGGCTAAAAGGACTGGAGATTGTGGGGAAGGTATAAGTGGTACAAATACGAGTTTCTTTAAAAAAGCAGCTCAACAATTTAATTTTGGTTATGAGTATGTTGGCAAAAGTAATGCTTCAAGAGTCATTGAAATTTTAAAACAAGGTAATGCTATGGTTATAGCCCATATGGGTCCTGGACATTTCACAAATGGTGGGCATTATATTGTTTTAAGTGGTGTAAATGATAAGGGACAAGTTTATGTTCACGATCCTAATAATAAAAATAATAAAGCAAGTAAAGGAACTGGTAATGGTTGGTATGATTTCAATAGTATTGTTGCTAAAGAAACTACGTCAGGTTTTTATGCTATAATCAAGAGGTGAATATGAAAAAAGTAATAATTCTTTTATTATTAGTATTTTTGATAACTGGTTGTGATGTTAGGACTAATATTACAATTAATAAAGATTTGGTTGTTAAAGAAGAAGTTAGAATGACTGGAACTAGTGATTTTTTTGCAACATATTATAAAAATTTACCAATTACAGTTGTAAATGATATGTTAAATACTGCTAATCGAAAAGAGATTTTAACAAATAATGGATATAAATATGAGATTAACCAAGATGAAAGATATCCAGCAGTTATTGCTACTAAAAGCTATTCTTCAATTAAAGAATTTACCGAGAAAACAATTTTTAAAGAACAATATTTTACAAATTTTGAAACATCAACGAAAGATAATTTAGTAACAATAAATGCCAATGGCTTTAAAAAATATGATCAAAATCCAGAATATTATGCAATTGATAAATGCTCAATAAGAATTAAAGTACCTTTTATAGTAACCGAAAGTAATGCTGATTCTTATGATGCTAAAACTAATACTTATATTTGGAATATTGAACTTGAAACCAAAGATAAAGAAATAAAAATAACATTTGATAAAAATAAAATTTATGTGTATAATTTAGTTATGTATATTTCTATTATAGTTTTAATTATTTTAGGAATAATACTAGGAATTGTTATTAAAAAGTTAGTTTTGAAGAGTAAAAAAAATAATAAAATTTATGAATAGGGGATGAAAATCATGAAATTAAAATTACGTTTTGATGCAAAAGATATGAAACGATTTTTAATTGCTTGTTTAATTCTTTTATATATTGTAGCCGTTGCTATTTCTAATTTATCAAGTGTAACTTCAACGGGAGAGTTTACTTATTTAAATCCATTTCCAGCTTTTAGTAAAGATTTAATTGGCTCAACGATTGTTTTTTATATCGTAGCTCTTGTTGCACTTCTTGCAAGTTGTAAAAGTTATTTCTTTGAATTTGAAAAAGGTTTTGGTTTTACAACAGATAAGAAAACAGATGGATATGCTAAATGGTGTGATGAAAAGGATATGAAAAAGCAATTACACTTAGTCTTACCAACTGATGCTCATGCTGATCATGCTGGAATTGCTTTAATTAATGATGGTAAAAAGATTTATGTTGATGATAGTGAATATCATAATTTAGTTATAGGTTCTACAGGAAGTGGAAAAACAACAGCTATAATTTATCCAATGATTGAACTTTTATCAAAACATGGAGAATCAATGATTATCACTGATCCTAAAGGGGAGTTATATGAAAAGAAAAGTAATATGCTAAGAGCCAAAGGTTATAAGATAATATTACTTAATTTCCGTGATCCTGGAAGGGGAAATGCTTGGAATCCTTTAACGTTACCTTATAAATTATGGAAAAATGGTAATCAAGATAAAGCTATTGAGTTACTTGATGATTTAGCTTTAAATATTTTGTATGATGAATCTAATAAAAATGCTGACCCATTTTGGGAAAAAACTTCAGCTGATTATTTTTCAGGCTTAACTCTTGGCTTATTTGAAGATGCCAATGAAGATGAAATAAATTTAAATAGTATTAGTTTAATGACTACCGTTGGAGAAGAAAAAATTGGAGGTAGTACTTATGTTAAAGAGTATTTTAATGGAAAAGATCCTAATGGAGCAGCTTATATAAATGCATCAAGTACAATATTAGCACCTAATGATACTAAAATGAGTATTATTGCTGTATTTAAACAAAAAATTAAATTATTTGCTTCTCGAGTTAATTTATCTGAAATGTTATCTTATAGTGATTTTTCTATTGAAGATATTGGTAAACAAAAAACAGCTGTCTTTGTTGTTATTCAAGATGAAAAGAAAACATATCATTCTTTAGTTACGATTTTAATTAAACAAATCTATGAAACATTAATTGATGTTGCTCAAAATCATGGAGGAAAATTACCAGTCAGAACGAATTTCCTTTTGGATGAATTTGCTAATATGCCACCTTTAAAAGATGTAACGACGATGATTACGGCGGCTCGTAGTAGGCAAATGCGATTTACAATGATTATTCAAAATTTTGCTCAATTGAATGAAGTTTATGGAGAACAAAATGCTGAAACAATTAAAGGTAATGCTGGTAACTTAATTTATCTTATTTCAACAGAATTAAAAGCATTAGAAGAAATTAGTAAGATGTGTGGGGAAGTTAAAGTTAAAAGTGATAAAGAAGGAAAGCCAGATGAAACTAGACCTTTAATAACCATTAGTGATTTACAAAGGTTAAAGATGAATGAAGTTATTATTAGACGTTTAAGAATGGCTCCTTTTAAAACTAAACTAACTCCTGACTATAAAATGAATTGGGGTAGAGAATATAAAAAAGCTGATATTATGCAAATAACTCCACGTGTACGTCATGAAGTAAAGGTGTTTGATATAAGAGAATTTGTTAAAAATAAAAAGAAAGAAGCAAGTAGTGATGCTTTTGGAGGATTTCCAAGTGGTTTTGGTGGAGGTTTCCAAGGTGGTTTTCCATCTAATCCTTTTGGAGGTATGCCAAGAAATGAAACTTTTAAGACACCATATCCAGAGTTATTTGATGATAAGCCACGAGAGACTTCTAATAATGAGATTGATGTTGATAAAATTTTAGAAAATTTAGATGCTAAAATTGCAGAGATTGAAGCTGAAGAAAAACGACTTGCTGAAGAAGAAAAAGAGAAAAATGATAAGCTTCAAGAAACTGAGAATAAATTTGCTGAAGGTAAATCTTCAAGTATAGCTGATGCTGATATTGCAAAAGAAATACCTAAACCAAATACAGTTGAAAATTTAGATTTTAAAGATTTCTTAAATACTTTTAATGAAAATGATTTCCAAGCATCAAGTAATGATAAAATTTATAAAGAAGAAAAATCAAGTCCTAAAAATATTGATGAATTAATTGATAAAATTAAAGAACAAAGTTTAGAAGTAGAAACTGAAAATATTAAGCAAAATATGGATTTAAAGGAAGAAAATAAATATAAAGAAGTTAGTGATGATGAGTTTTTTGATGACTTCTTTGATGAAGAATGAAAATGAATTTTTAAAGTTCTTAATTTCTTATATTTAGGGGCTTTCTTAAAAATAAGATACTCATTAAATCTCGTTAAATTTCATTCGTAAGACACAAGTAAGACACGCATAAGACACAAATTGATTTTAAAATTAGTTTAGAGCATGATGATTTCTTTGAATAATAAGAATTGTAAGTAATAAATAATAATTTATTATAAAAAATAGGATTTCAAAATCGAAATCCTATTTTTGTTAGTTAAGCAGCATCTTCAGCAGGACCAGTAGGCCCAGTTGGACCAGCAGGAATGGTTAAGTTTAAAATGAAGTTTGGTGTTGTACCTGTGATAGTTGCACTAGCGTCAGTACCAGGAGCTCCTGTTGTAACAGTACCAATTGCTAAAGTTGGAGCTTCGGCATCAACTCCATCTTCTCCAGCAGGACCAGTAGGCCCAGTTGGACCAGTAGCACCGTCAATACCATCAACCCCAGCAGGACCAGTAGGCCCAGTTGGACCAGTAGCACCGTCAA